>NZ_JAEIMH010000008.1:0-34662 GCF_016464295.1 Streptomyces sp. N35
AGCTGCCGCATGGTCAGGTTCGTGCGGTAATAGACGGCCACCAACAGCACCCGATCCGCCAACGGCAGGCACCACGGACGGCCGCCGCCGGGACCGTTCCCGCCTCGTTCACGCACCACCTTCAGCAGCCCATCAAATGCCGCATCCGCAGCCCCGAGAACGTCTCCACCCACACCCGTTCAGCCCTCAACACCCCAGCCATACACAGGAAATGCCCAGATCAGAGCCTTCTGCAACAGCCTTTAGACGCCCACCACCTTCTCGTAACGGATGTCGTACGGCAGGCCCGTCCCCAGCGGGCCTTCGAGCAACCGCACCGCCTCGGCGTCGAGTTCGGCCCGCTGCGCCTCGGTGAGCTTGCCGAAGGCCTCGAAGCTGATCGTCGACGACTCCTTGTCCTCCACCAGCTTCCAGACGCCCGCGAGGAAGCCGTCGACCAGGAAGACGCTCCAGGCGAAGTTGCCCAGCCAGGTACGGCCCTTGTACTCGGGCGGCACCACCCGGCTGCGGTCGGCGTGCGAGAGCAGCAGGTTGTCGAACTCGGGGAGCAGCCGCGCCGGGGCGGGGGTGTCCTCGTCCGGGCGGGGCGCGCCCGGGAGGTCGAAGAGCTCGACGCCGTTCTCGTCGCGGAAGGTCAGCAGGCCGGGGCGCAGCCGCTCGAAGACCTCGCGCATACGGGTCAGGCCCGCCCAGGTCTGGAAGTCCTTGACGGACGCGGGGCCGAACGCGGCGAGGTACCGCAGGACCGTCTCGTCCGGCGCCGCTTCCTGCCCGTCGTCCCTGCCCAGCCAGTGCGTGAGCGTCGTCAGGGAGACCTGGCCGCTCTGCCGCCACAGCCCGCGTGGCGTGACCTGCACCAGCGGCAGCGAGCAGCGGGCCGCGATGCCCAGCGCCTGCGGGTCGGCGTCCGGCCAGCGCTCCAGGAGCGCCTCACGGATCTCCTTGAGCGTGCGCGGCCGCTCCTCCACCAGCTCCTTCGCGCGTACGACGAGTTGATCGAGGTCGACGCCGACCAGACCCTTGCGGAACATGTTCAGCTCACGGGTGCGCGCGGGCTGCACCAGGCCGCGCAGGGCGAGCGCGTCGTCCGCGGTGTGGGTGTGGATCGTGGAGCGCATCGTGACGATCCGTACGAGCTCACGGGAGGCCATCAGCGCCGAGAACTCCTCGGGCTCGAAGCCGTCGAGCCGTGCCGCCAGCGCGAAGTAGGGCGGCTTGACGTTCTGCGCCTGCAGACCCAGCAGATGCGCGACCGCGTCCGCGGGCTTCCTGTCGTGCCGCCGCAGCAGCAACTGCCGTTCCAGAGTGGCGCGGTTGAGCGCGCGCGTGGTGAGGACCGGGCCTTGGGTCTTCTTGGCTGCCGTCATGTCCAGCACGTTAGCGAGCGATGCGGACAGCTGTCGTCCTCAAGGGAGCGCCGCGGAAAATCGGTGGACGAGGCACCGTGGGCCCCTGTTGGCTTGGTCCGCGGACAACCCCGTTCGCTCCCTTGTCATGGAAGAGGTGTCTTGATGACCCGCCTTGCGCCGAGCGCGCCTCGCGACGCCGCGTAACTGCCCGCAGTTCACGTCGCCGTCCACGATGCTCCGAGGCCGCTCGGCCTGCTCTTGCTGTCCTCGCACATTCCTCAGCAAGGAGCACCCGGGTGTCCAGCGATCACCTCGCACACCAGCACCACACCACCGGCGCCTTCGGCGTCGACACCTTCGCCCGCGTACGGGGCGGGCTGGCCGTATCGGCGCAGGCCGCCGACGGCACACGGCGCCACCACAGCCCCTCCCGTCTGCGCCCCCGGCATGTCCTCGACCAGGCCGAGGGCGGTCCGTCCGCGTGCGGATCGCGGATGAGCCCCATCGCCATCGCGGTCCTGCGCACCGGCGACTGGACGCTCGTCCACCGCTGCGTCCGCTGCGGTGAGCTCACCTCGAACCCCGTCTGCGGGGACGACAACCAGCTCATCCTGATGCGGATGGCCGTGCGGCCGCTGGCCGATCCTCCGTTCCCGCTCGAAGCGTTCGGCACGCTCTGAACGCCCGTAGCGCTCACCGGAGGATCTCGGAGGACCAGCCATGCCACGCCGCACCCGGCGCACCGACCGCACCCGGCGCGGCCGGCCGCAGCGCCACAAGGACGTCCTGCACACAGCGGGGCGTCATCGGGCCCATGACTTCCGGTGCGTGGGCTGCCGGCTCGACGTCTCCCTCGTCGCGCCCGGCACCGCGCACCGCAACCATTGCCCGAACTGTCTGACCAGCCTCCATGTCGACCACCGCATCCCCGGCGACCGCGCCGCGGACTGCCGGGGACGGATGGAGCCGCTGGGCCTGACCGTACGGACGGACGGCGAATGGATGCTGATCCATCAATGTCTGACGTGCGCCCGGCTCAGCTCGAACCGCATCGCCGGCGACGACAACGCACTGGCCCTGGTACGTCTGGCTCTCAGACCGCTCCAGGACCGCCGCGTCGTCACCAGCGCCCTGCTGTCGATGCCCTGAGCCGCCCCCGGGCGGGGGCGGGTGTCACCTGTCCCCCCCCCGCCCCGTTTGTCCGGGGCCCCCCCCCGCATCCGCCCCCCGGGAGCTTCGGGAACGTTCACCGTGAAGTCCTTCGTGCCCGCCGAGGTGGCCGTGCCGCAGGAGGTGACCACGGCCGTGCCGGTGGGAGTGGCCACCATCGAGAAGCACTTCGAGGGCGAGATCACCGGCCGCTCGACGACGCTGTTCACCGCCGCGTACGACCAGGCCAAGGGGATCGGCACCTATGTGGCGATGGAGTCCTTCGAGGGCACGGTCGGCGGCCGCTCCGGCACCTTCAACTTCGCGCACGCGGCCACCACCACGGGCGATGTCCCGCGGCTCGGCGAGTACTTCGCCATCGTCCCGGCGAGCAGCACCGGGGAGCTGACGGGGATCACCGGGAGCGGGGGCATCGCGGTCGACGAGGACGGCACGCACCGGATCTGGTTCGACTACGAGCTCGGCTAGGACCTGATCCGCTCGGCCGCGCCCGGCGGGTGCTCACGTGGCGCGGCTGCGGTCCTCACCCGAGGATCGGAGGTATGCCCGCCGCGGTCGACCCCCTCCAGCCGGTGAGCGCCCTGCGCCGGCGCTACCGGCTCGCGCGGCGGGCGGCCGGCGAGCTGCCCTGGCGGCGGCTGCGGATCGGGGCGGCGGCGCTGTGCGTGATGTTCGCGCTCGGGGTCGCCCTGTATCTGCAGGAGCGGTCCGTGCGCACCCGGGCCCTGACGGTGGGCGCAGCCGAGGCCCCCGACCGTATCGACGTGGGCGCGACCGTCCACCGCACCGACCCCGATGCGCGCACGCTCGCGGTGCGGATCACGGCGGATCCGCGCGGCGCGTACGCGGACGCCGCAGGCGGGCCCCGGTCGGATCTCACCCTGATCACCAATTCGCCGGGCCAGGAGCATCTGACCTTCAAGGCGCACAGCCTCTCGCGCGTCCGCGATCTGACGCTGGCGCTGCGTGAGGGCACCTCCTCCGACTATCCCTTCGACCGCTACGGCACCTCGCTGATCCTGCGCGCCACCGTGGACGGTGCGCAGGTCCCGCTCACCTTGCGGCTGCGGGACCAGGACCCGGACTTCACGCTGCACTCCCCCGCTGCCCGGTACGCCTTCGGCGTGGCCGAGGTCGACAGCCAGGTGCGGCGCTCGCACAGCACGTTCCTGATGGCGTGGTTCATGGCCGGGGCGTTCTGGGCCATCGGCCTCTCGGTCGTGGTCGCCTGCGGTCTGGTCGTACGCCAGCGGCGCGGCCTGGTGTGGCCCGCGCTCGGCTGGATGGCCGCGAGCCTGTTCGCCCTGGTGGGGCTGCGGGGCGCCGCGCCCGGATCGCCGCCGAACGGTTCGCTGCTCGACTACGGCGCCTTCTACTGGGCCGAGGCCCTGATCGCGTTCGGCCTGACCCGGCTCGTCTTCCACGGCATCCGTCTGGAGCACCGCAAGGGCGGCCCGATCGACCCCATGCCCGTACCGCGTCCGGCCTGGCTGCGGCATCGCCGCGTGCCGCCCGGAACGGCGGCACGCACCCGGGCGGCGGCCCGCGCCAGACGCCGCGCACGACCGTGATCACACCGGTTACCTGCCAGTAGTCCAGAACGCGCGAAGGATCAACCCCCGCCAGGAGAGGGCAAGGTCACAGCCCTGCCCCCTGCTGCTCCTTTGCTAACGACGGCTAACATCCGAGCATGACGGTCCTGCCTGACGACGGGCTCTCCCTGGCCGCCGAGTTCCCTGATGCGACCCATGAGCAGTGGCAGCGCCTCGTGGAAGGCGTACTGCGCAAGTCGGGCAAGGAAGTCTCGGGCGACGCCGCCGAGGATGCCCTCTCCACCGAACTCGAGGACGGGCTCACCACCCGGCCCCTGTACACGTCCGCCGACACGGCGCCCGGCCTGCCCGGTTCCGCGCCGTACGTCCGAGGCGCACGCCCCGAGGGCAACGCCCGGGGCGGCTGGGACGTACGACAGCGGCACAGCCACCCCGATCCCGTACGCGCGAACGAAGCCCTGCTCGGCGACCTGGAGAACGGTGTCACCTCACTGTGGCTCACGGTCGGCGAGGGCGGACTGCCCGTCGAGGGTCTCGCGCGGGCGCTCGACGGGGTCTATCTCGACCTCGCGCCCATCGTGCTCGACTCCGGTGCGCAATTCGCCGGGGCCGCGGCCGAGTTGGTGCGCCTGCACACCGAGCGCGGCACTCCCGCGGACGACGTACGGGGCAACCTGGGCGGCGATCCGCTCGGGTACGAGGCGCGCACCGGCCGGACGCAGGACTTCGCGCCGGTCGCCGAGTACGCGGTGCGAGCACCGTTCCCGCACCTGCGGGCCCTCACCGTCGACGCTCTGCCCTACCACGAGGCGGGCGCCTCGGCCGGGCAGGAGCTGGGCGCCTCGATGGCCACCGCGGTGGCGTATCTGCGGGAGCTGACGGAGGCGGGCCTGACCGCCGAACAGGCCGTCGGGCAGCTGGAGTTCCGTTACGCGGCGACCGCCGACCAGTTCCTGACCATCGCCAAGTTCCGGGCCGCCCGGCGCCTTTGGGCCCGGGTCGCCGAGGTCTGCGGCACCGAGGGCGCGCAGCGGCAGCACGCGGTGACCTCGTCGGTGATGATGAGCCGCCGCGACCCCTGGGTGAACATGCTCCGTACGACGGTCGCGACGCTGGCCGCCGGCGTCGGCGGCGCCGAGTCGGTGACCGTACTGCCCTTCGACCACGCGCTCGGTCTGCCGGACGCCTTCGCGCGCCGTATCGCCCGCAACACGTCGACGATCCTGCTCGAGGAGTCGCATCTCGCGCGGGTGATCGACCCGGCGGGCGGCTCCTGGTACGTCGAGCGGCTCACCGATCAACTCGCGCACGCGGGCTGGGAGTTCTTCCAGGAGATCGAGCGCGCGGGCGGCCAGGCGGCGGCCCTGCGCTCGGGAATGCTCCGGGAGCGGATCGCGGAGACCTGGTCCGTGCGCAGCAAGAAGCTCGCGACCCGCAAGGAGCCCATCACAGGCGTCAGCGAGTTCCCGCACCTGGCCGAGAAGCCCGTCGAGCGCGAGGCGGCGCCCGCCGCACCGGCCGGTGGCCTTCCGCGGGTCAGCCGCGACGAGGCGTACGAGGATCTGCGCGCCCGCTCGGACGCGTATCTGCGGGAGAAGGGCGAGCGTCCGAAGGTCTTTCTCGCGACGCTCGGCCCGGCCGCCGCGCACACCGCCCGCGCGACCTTCGCCGCGAACCTCTTCCAGGCGGGCGGCATCGAGCCGGTCACCGGGGAGTTCGCGTCCTCGGGCGCCCGGATCGCCTGCCTCTGCTCCAGCGACGGGCTGTACGAGGAGCAGGCCGTCCGGGCCGCCGCGGAACTCAGGGCATCCGGCGCCGAGTACGTGTTCCTCGCCGGGAAGCCCGCCTCGTACGAAGGCGTCGACTCGTTTGTCTTCGCCGGCTGCAACGCCGTGGACGTCCTCACCTCCACCCTCGACCGCCTGGGAGTGTCCTGATGGGAATCCCCGACTTCTCCGGGATCGACCTCGGGAGCCCGGCGCCCAGGTCTTCAACGGACGCATGGCGACGGGCTGTTGAGGAGTCCACGGGCAAGGACGACGGCGAGCTGCTCTGGGAGACCCCGGAGGGCATCGCGGTCAAGCCGCTGTACACGGGCGAGGACCTGGAAGGCCTCGACTTCCTCGGTACGCACCCCGGCATGGCACCGTATCTGCGCGGCCCGTACCCGACGATGTACGTCAACCAGCCCTGGACGATCCGGCAGTACGCGGGTTTCTCCACGGCCGAGGAGTCCAACGCCTTCTACCGCCGCAATCTCGCGGCCGGTCAGAAGGGTCTCTCCGTCGCCTTCGACCTGCCCACGCACCGCGGTTACGACAGCGACCACCCGCGCGTGACCGGTGATGTCGGCATGGCGGGCGTGGCGATCGACTCGATCCTCGACATGCGCCGGCTCTTCGACGGCATCCCGCTGGACAAGATGACCGTGTCGATGACGATGAACGGCGCGGTACTTCCCATCCTCGCGCTGTACATCGTGGCGGCCGAGGAGCAGGGCGTTGCGCCCGAGAAGCTCGCGGGGACCATTCAGAACGACATCCTCAAAGAGTTCATGGTCCGCAACACCTACATCTATCCGCCGAAGCCGTCGATGCGGATCATCTCCGACATCTTCGCGTACACCTCGCAGCGGATGCCGCGCTACAACTCGATCTCCATCTCGGGCTATCACATCCAAGAGGCGGGCGCGACGGCCGACTTGGAGCTGGCGTACACCCTCGCCGACGGCGTCGAGTACATCCGGGCGGGCCGGGAAGCGGGCCTGGACGTGGACGCGTTCGCCCCTCGTCTGAGCTTCTTCTGGGCGATCGGCATGAACTTCTTCATGGAGGTCGCCAAGCTCCGGGCCGCACGCCTGCTGTGGGCGAAGCTGGTGAAGCAGTTCGACCCGCAGAACGCCAAGTCCCTCTCCCTGCGCACCCATTCGCAGACGAGTGGCTGGTCGCTGACCGCGCAGGACGTGTTCAACAACGTGACGCGTACGTGCGTGGAGGCGATGGCGGCGACGCAGGGACACACCCAGTCGCTGCACACCAACGCGCTGGACGAGGCGTTGGCCCTGCCGACCGACTTCTCGGCGCGCATCGCCCGCAACACCCAGCTCCTTCTCCAGCAGGAGTCGGGGACGACGCGGACGATCGACCCGTGGGGCGGCAGCGCGTACGTCGAGAAGCTGACGTACGACCTCGCGCGCCGCGCCTGGCAGCACATCCAGGAGGTCGAGGCGGCCGGCGGTATGGCGCAGGCGATCGACGCGGGCATTCCGAAGCTGCGGGTCGAGGAAGCGGCCGCGCGCACCCAGGCCCGTATCGACTCGGGACGCCAGCCCGTCATCGGCGTGAACAAGTACCGCGTCGCCACCGACGAGCAGATCGACGTGCTCAAGGTCGACAACTCCTCGGTGCGCACCCAGCAGATCGAGAAGCTGCGCCGGCTGCGCGCCGAGCGCGACGAGCGGGCCTGCCAGTCCTCTCTGCAAGCACTCACCGAGGCCGCGGCGGGCACGGGCAATCTCCTGGAGCTGGCCGTGAACGCGGCGCGCGCCAAGGCGACCGTGGGCGAGATCTCCGACGCACTGGAGAAGGTGTACGGGCGGCACGCGGGCCAGATCCGTACGATCTCCGGCGTGTACCGCAACGAAGCAGGCGAGTCGGCGAACGTGGACCGCACCCGCGCCCTGGTCGACACGTTCGACGAGGCCGAGGGCCGGCGGCCGCGCATCCTGGTCGCCAAGATGGGCCAGGACGGCCACGACCGCGGCCAGAAGGTGATCGCCACCGCCTTCGCCGATCTGGGCTTCGACGTGGATGTCGGCCCGCTGTTCCAGACGCCGGCCGAGGTCGCCCGCCAGGCCGTCGAGGCGGACGTGCACATCGTCGGTGTCTCGTCGCTGGCCGCCGGACACCTCACGCTCGTTCCGGCGCTGCGGGAGGCGCTGGCCGAGGAGGGCCGCGAGGACATCATGATCGTGGTGGGTGGAGTCATCCCGCCGCAGGATGTGCCGACGCTGCTCGAGATGGGCGCGGCCGCGGTCTTCCCGCCGGGGACGGTCATTCCGGACGCGGCGTACGACCTGGTGGAGCGGCTTTCCGTAGCGCTCGGGCACGCATAGGCCGCCCGGGCACGAGTGAAGAGATCAGGCGGAGGCACGGTCAGTTCATGCCGAGGATCGATCTGGATGCGTACGTCAAGGGTGTACTCGACGGGAAGCGGGCGTTCGTCGCACGCGCGATCACGCTCGTCGAGTCCACCCGTCCCCAGCACCGTGCGCTCGCCCAGGAGCTCCTGACCGAGCTGCTTCCGCACAGCGGCAAGGCGCGGCGGATCGGGATCAGCGGGGTGCCCGGGGTCGGCAAGTCGACGTTCATCGACACGTTCGGGACGATGCTGACGGGGCTCGGGCACCGGGTGGCGGTCCTCGCCGTCGACCCCTCCTCGACCCGCACCGGAGGCTCGATCCTCGGCGACAAGACCCGCATGGAACGACTCTCCGTCGACCCCGCGGCCTTCGTGCGCCCCTCCCCTTCGGCCGGAACGCTGGGCGGCGTGGCCAAGGCGACCCGCGAGTCGATGGTCGTGATGGAGGCGGCCGGCTACGACATCGTGCTCGTCGAGACCGTCGGCGTCGGGCAGTCGGAGACGGCCGTCGCGAACATGGTCGACTCCTTCCTGCTGCTGTCTCTCGCGAGGACCGGCGACCAGCTGCAGGGCATCAAGAAGGGTGTCCTCGAGCTGGCCGACGTCCTCGCCATCAACAAGGCGGACGGCCCGCACGAGCGCGACGCGAAGGCGGCGGCGCGGGAGCTGGCGGGTGCGCTGCGGCTCATGCACCCGGCCGACGCGGCGTGGACCCCGCCGGTCCTGAGCTGCAGCGCTCGCGAATCGACCGGACTCGACGCGGTCTGGGACCGTCTGGAGCAGCACCGCACGCTCCTGGAGTCCACCGGCCGCCTGGCCGACAAGCGCCGCTCGCAGCAGGTCGACTGGACCTGGTCGATGGTCCGCGAGGAGCTCCTCGGCCGGCTTCAGGCGCATCCGGCGGTACGGGAGGTCGCGCCGGGGCTTGAACGGCTGGTGCGGGAGGGCGAGTTGACTCCGACGCTGGCGGCGGAACGCATCCTCGGAGCGTTCGAGAACTGAGCCGGGGCACCCACCTGCCTGCGCCGATGCGACAAAGAGCACAGTCCCCGGCCTCAACCGATCCCCCGCCCCCGAGTTACATTGCGCCCGTGACAACGCAGACACCCCCCGGCTGGTACGCCGACCCCCAGGGCACCCCCCAGACTCTCCGCTGGTGGGACGGCCACCAGTGGACCGCCCACACCTCCCCCGCCCAGGGAGAGGGACAGGTGCCGCCCCAGGCGAGCCCTTACGACCAGCACCAGGTCCAGCGCCAGGTCCAGCAGCAGGCGGGCCTCGCCCCCACCGGCCAAGGCGGCGGCACCCTGTTCAGCGAGCCGGTGCTCGTGGTGAACCAGAAGGCCAAGCTGGTCGAGCTCACCAACGAGTACGCCGTCTACGACCAGCAGGGCAACACCCTCGGCTCGGTCGTCCAGGTCGGCCAGTCCGCGGCCCGCAAGGTGCTGCGTTTCGTCGCCAGCGTCGACCAGTTCATGACGCACAAGCTGGAGATCCGCGACGCGTACGGCCAGCCGGTCATGCGCCTCACGCGCCCGGCCAAGTTCGTGAAGTCGCGAGTGATCGTCGAGGCCCCGAACGGGCAGCCGATCGGCGAGATCGTCCAGCAGAACGCCATCGGAAAGATCAACTTCGCGATGGTGGTGAACGGGCAGCAGATCGGCGCCATCAAGGCGGAGAACTGGCGCGCCTGGAACTTCTCGATCGTCGACCACACCGACACGGAGATAGCCCGGATCACCAAGACGTGGGAGGGCCTCGCGAAGACGATGTTCACCACGGCGGACAACTACGTCCTGCAGATCCACCGCCCTCTCCAGGACCCGCTCCTGAGCCTGGTCGTGGCGACGGCCCTCACGGTCGACACCGCGCTGAAGCAGGACGCCCGCGGGTTCGGCTGAGCGGCGCCCGGAGCTACGCGTCCAGCACCACATCCGTGAGAGGCACCGACTGACACGTCAGCGCATCCGACGGCAAAAGATCGTCCGACGGTACGACACGATGCGCGACGTCTCCCTTCAGGACCGCGCATGCGCAGCTCTCGCACTGGCCGACGCGGCAGCCGGAGTTCAGCTTCACCCCGGCCCGCTCGCCCAGTTCGAGCAGCGTGCCGTCGCCCGCCGTCCACTCCACCTCGCGCCCCGAGCGGGCGAACCGCACGGTGAAGCGGGCGTCTTCGGGGACGGTGACCTCGCGCCGGGCCGGGCGGAACTTCTCGCTGAAGATCTCGAAGCGCGGCACGCCCCGCTCCCGCAGCCCGGCGGTCAGCGTCTCGATCATCGGCTCGGGGCCGCAGAAGTAGAAGCGGGCCCGCCCCGAGACCATCGCGTGCGGTGCGATGTCGTGCACCCCGATGAACCCGCGCCGGTCGTAGTCGACGCCTTCCTTCTCGTACGGGAAGGGGTTGGCGTAGTAGTCGACGATCCGCAGCCGGGGGATACGCGCCCCGAGTTCCCGCAGCCGCTCGCGGAACGGGTGATCCGAGCCATGTGCGTTGCCGTAGTGCAGCACCACCTCGGGGACGATGCCGCCCGTCGCGGCGAGCGTCTCCAGGTAGCTGAGGAACGGGGTGATGCCGATCCCGCCCGCGACCAGGACCACGGGGGTGTCGGTGTGCGTGGGGATGCTGAACACACCGCCGGGCGCGGCGAGTTCGAGCCGGTCGCCGATGCGCAGCTCGTCATGGGCGTACGTGGAGAAGACGCCCTCGGCGATCCGGCGGACGGCGAGGGTGTAGACGGCGCGGTCGGCGTCGATCGCGGGGCCGGTCAGTGAGTAGCTGCGCGCGAGGTCGTCCTGTCCCTGGGGGCGTACGGTCAGATGCTGGCCGGGCCGGTAGTCGGGCAGCCGGCCGCCGTCCACCGGGGCCAGGGACAGGGTGCGTACGCCGCGTCCTTCCTGACCGCAGGCGGTGACGGTGAAGGTACGGCGGTCCGTCCAGGCTTCGTCGCCGGGCAGCGGCCGTACATCGCAGATCTGGGAGCGCAGCGGTACGGAGCCGCTGAGCGGGTCGGCCGTGGTGTGGTCGACGAGCCGGTTGTAGTTGCTGCCGAGTGCGCTCAGCGGATCGGCGGCTGGCAGCGCGAGGTCCGTGGCCGCTTGCCACCAGCCGTATTCGCCCACCACGACGGACGGGTGGAGTGACGCGTCGAAGCGGGCGCGCAGCCGGATGGAGCCGCGGCGGGTGGCGAGTTCGACCCACTGGCCTTCGGCGATCCCGCGGGCCACGGCCGCCTCGGGGCTGAGGTCCAGACACGGGTCGGCGGCGCGGCGGCGCAGGGTGGTCAGGCCGCGCTGCTGGCTGTGCACGAAGTAGCCGTGCTTGGCGTTGGTCAGGACGAGCGGGAACTCCGGTTCCGGAGCGGCCGGTTCGCGGTGCGCGGGGACGGCGGGGTAGCCGTGCGCGAGCAGCCGCTCCGAGTACAGCTCGACGCGGCGGGTCGGGGTGGCGAAGCCGTCCCGGGTGTACTTGCGGTAGGCGGCCGGCCGGGGAATCCGTACCCCGCCGGGCTGTTCGCGCAGGGCCTCGGCGGTCAGACCGAGGGGTTCGAGCTGCCAGTTCCAGGCGGCCTCGATGTCGCCGTCGAAGAACAGCTCCCCCATCCCCATCCGGCAGGCGAGGGCGAACACGACCTCCGTGTCGGAGCGCGCCTCGCCCTGCGGCTCGACCAGCCGGGGCCGCAGCTGCACCTGCTCCTGGGCGCGGTGCCCGATCTCGAAGCCGAAGCGCAGACCCTCCCTCTCGTACGCGCTGTTGACCGGGAGGAGGTAGTCGGCGGTCGCGCTGGTGGGGTTCTCGAAGAGGTCGAGATGGACCTGGAAGTCCAGCCGCGCCAGCGCCCGCGCGACCCGTTCGGAGTCGGGCTGGGCGACGACCAGGTTCGCGCCGAAGCCGACCAACGCCCGTACGGGATAGGGGTCTTGGTCCTCGATGGCCCGGCACAGGTCGCCGGCGTTGATGTAGCCCGAGGCCTGCGGGCCCAGCGGGTGGCGGTCGAGGCCGAGGGCCTTGGCGCGCTGCTCGGGCGCGAGCTGTCCGGCGGCGGGACGGTAGGGCGGCGGGGGCGCGACGTGGTTGCCGCCCTTGGTGTCGTACGAGCCGGTGAGCGCGTAGAGCGTGGCGAGGGCGCGTTCGGTCTGGGTGGCGTTCTCGCTCTGGGCGACGCCCGTCCAGCCGTAGTACGCCACGGACTCGGCCTTGCCGATCCGCTCGGCGAGCTCGCGGATCTCCCGCTCGGGGATCCAGGTCGTCCGGGCGACACGCTCCGGCGTCCACTCGGCGCAGGCGTCCGCGTAGTGCTGGAAGGCGGGGACGCAGGTGACCCCGCCGGTGAGCGTCGGTACGTAGCGGGTGCCGCGCAACGCGAAACGGCCGGGGCGGCCGGCCGGCCTGCGGGTGTCGTAGGTCTCCGCGGCGCCGGTCTCCTCGTTCCAGACCACATAGCCCCCGGCGCCTTCGAGGAAGTCGGCGGCCCTGAGGAAGGTGCCGTCGTCCTCCCGTACCAGCAAAGGCCCGTTGGTCCAGGCGCGCACGAACTCCTCGTCGTACCAGCCCTGTTGGATGAGCAGGTGCGCGAGACCGAGCGCGAGTGCCGCGTCCGTGCCGGGGCGGATGCGCAGCCAGTGGTCGGCCTGCAAAGCGCTCGTCGAGCGGCGGGGGTCGATCACAGCGAGCTTCATACCGCCGGCCTGGGCGGCGGAGACGGCGGCGGACTGAGCGAGCCAGGTCTTGGCCGGGTTGAAGCCCCACAGCAGCGCGAGGTCGGCGTGGGCGTAGTCCGGCGGCGGCAGCGGGGTGCCGAAGGTGAAGGTGTGCGCGACGTCCTTGTGCCAGTTGCAGAGCTCGGCGCTGTAGACGGTGTTCGGGCTGCCGAACCCGCGGACGAACCGCTCGATCCACTCGGTGGCGTCCGACACCATCGTGCCGCTCGGGGTCGCCACCCCGAAGGCCACGGACTCGGGGCCGGTCTCGGCGGCGAGCGCGGTGAGCCGGGCCGCGATGTCGTCCAGTGCCTCGTCCCAGGTGACGGGCTCCCAGCCCGGGTCGGGGTCGGACTTGGGGTTCGTACGCCGCAGCGGCGTGGTCAGCCGGCGGGTACTGTGCGCGATCTCCGGGGCGGCGCGGCCCTTGGGGCACATCGCGGCGCCCGTCGGATGGTCCGGGTCGGGGCGTACGCCGGTGAGGCGGCCGTCCTCGACGGTGAAGATCGCGCCACAGCGGGACTTGCACAGAGTGCAGTACCCGCGCTTTTCGACGACGCCCACGACAGACTCCCGGCGACAGTGAGGGAAGCTACCTCTCCATTGCACACCGTTTGATCGATCATTTGGTCCGGCAGAAGTCCCGTCGGCCCCGGCGCCGCGCGTGCGGGCCCGGGACCAAAGTCCCGGACCCGCACGCTCAGGTCAGTTCAGCGGCTCCACCCACACGTTCCGGAACCGCACCTTGTTGCCGTGGTCCTGCAGCTTGATCGCGCCGGCGGCCGGGTTCTCGGGCAGACCCGCGCCCGTGGGACCGTCGATCGCGACGTTGTCGTGGACCTTGCGGCCGTTCCAGATCACCGTGATCCGGGCGTCCTCCGTCTTCTTGCCGTCCGCGTCGAAGCGTGCGGCGCGGAAGGTGATGTCGTAGGACTGCCAGGTCTCGGGCGCGGTGGACATATTGAGGTCGGCGGGCTTCTTCAGATAGATCGCGCCGGCTTCGTTGTTCGCGGGGGTGGTGTCCCCGAACGAGTCGAGGATCTGCACCTCGTACCGCTCCTGGATGTACACCCCGCTGTTGCCGCGGTTCTGACCGGTCACGTCGTCCGGCAGCTTCGGGACGCGGAACTCGACGTGCATCTTGAAGTCCTTGAAGGACTCCTTGGTCCGCAGATCACCGCAGCAGACCTCCATGGACTTCTCGGCGGTGTGCGGCCACTCGGGGCTGCGGCCGTCGGTGTGCTGCCAGGCCGCGGCGATGCTGCCGCCGTCGAAGAGCTGCCGGCGCTCCCCCGGCTTGCGGAGGTCGATCGCGTCGAGGTTGACGTGACCGGTGTCGCCCTCGCGCACGGCGTACGTGATCGTGTTGCGGCCCGCGCGGAGGTTCAGCCGCTCGGTCCGCGTGGACCAGCGGTTCCACTCGACCGTGGTGGGCAGGTCGATCCGCCGCGGATCGCCGCCGTTCACCGACACGGAGACGGTCTTCGTGCCGGGTGCAGGGTGCGGACCGTTGGCGTACCGCAGGCCGACGTCGTACGCGCCCGCCTCCTCGGCGTTCACCGAGAAGCTCGCCGAGGCACCCTGTTCACCGAACCCGTCGACGAAGCCGCTGCCGGTGAATCCGGCGTGCTCGGTGTCGACCCCGGCGCTGCCGCCGCGCTCCGCGGACTCCGCGTCGTACGTGGTCACCGGATTGTCAGGGCCCGGCTTGGAGTTGAGTGTGTACCAGGCCTCGGTGGACCACAGCTGCTCGCCCCCGTCGGCGGAGAACGGCCGCGGCGACCGCACATGCACGACCCGGTCGGACCGCAGGCCCGGGATGGTCAGCCGTACCTTGCGCCGGTCGTCCGACAGCGTGGCCTTGGTGACCGGCAGGGACTCCTCGTCGACCTTGGGGCCGCCGTACGCCGGGCTCGGCGCGTACCGCCACTGCTCGACCGCGTAGGCGCCGTCGGTCAGCTTGGCCGCGGTCTCGTCCGACAGGGGCTTGGTGTAGGTGAGTTCGAAGCCGTCGCGGGTGGCGCGCATCGTCTTGATGTCGAAGGCCGTCTTGCCGTTGGGCGTCAGCTTCTGCAGTCCGAACCGCAGCTTGCCGGTCTGCCCCCAGTTGCCGTCGGCCCCGAGACCGCCGGCATAGAGCGCTCCGTCGGGGCCCTCGCTGATCCGCGTGATCCCGGACTCGAGCCCCTGGGTGTGCCGGAAGACCGCGCCCTGGTACTGGCCGTCGACCTTCTCCAGGTCGGCGCGCTGCAGTCCGCCGTAAGTCACATCACCGAACAGCATCTGCCCGGCGAAGGGGCCCTTCTTCAACTGCAGAGGTGTGGAGGGCGAGTTGGCGATCTCGTTCTGCGGCAGCCAGAGCGCCGGCTTGCTGACGGGCTGGTCGTCGAACGGGCCGTCCGGGTTCATGTAGTGGTTGAAGAACCGGTCCTGCTTGATGTGCATCAGCTTGGAGGCCGGCAGCCAGCCGCCCTGGTTGTCGGTGACGAACAGGTCACCCCCCGGACCGCGCCCGATCCCGTTCGGGGTCCGCAGACCGCCCGCGAGGTAACTGACCTTGCCGGTGGCCTTGTTGACCTTGATCGTGGTGCCGCGGTTCGGCGCGGGCTGCGGATCGGTCGTGGCGCCGCCGTAGTTGATCGCCACGGACAGGTTCAGATAGAAGTCGCCCTTGTCGTAGAGCAGCCCGAAGGCGAACTCGTGGAAGTTCCCGCCGTAGGGCCATTCGGCGATCTTCTTCGTCGCGTCGACGACATCGTCACCGTCGGTGTCGGAGAGCTCGGTGAGCTGGTGCTTCTCGGACACGTACAGCTTGCCGTCCACATGCTTGATCCCCATCGGCTCCTTGAGCCCCTCGGCGATCTTCTTGTACGTGACCTTGTCGGGCCCGGTCGTCCCGGCAACGTTGTCGAGCAGGTACACCTCGCCCTTGGTCTCGGTGCTGCCGCCCCAGGTCGTGATCGCGAGGCGGCCGTCGGGCAGCCAGTCCATCGCGGACACCTGCGGTTCGAAGCCCTCGGGCCGCAGATCGGTGAGCTGGTAGCCGGGGTTGACCTCGGTCAGCGGCAGCCCGTCACCCGGGGTGTCGTACGTCCCCTCGCACTCCTTGCGTCCGGGCGCCGTGACCCGTACGACGCCGGCGTCCGTGCTGAGCACGGAGCCCGGCACGGTGGTGTAGCCGCTCGCGCCGGGCGGCTTCCACTGGAGGGTGACCTGCTGACCGCCGCCCGCGTCGAAGTGGTCGATCCTCAGTGCCGTATATCCGGCGTCGAGGGTGATCTCGCCGTCCTTGGGCTCGGCTCCGTGCAGCCCGTCGTGGTCGATGACCTGCTGGTCGCCGAGGAAGAGCCGGGAGCCGTCGTCACTGATGAGCCGGAAGCCGTAGCTGCCGGCCTCGGGGACGTTGAGATTGCCGAGGATCTGGCTGACGAAGTTGTCGGAGAATCCGAAGCCCTCGGTCGAGGTCCAGTCGGCGGCCGGGATCAGCTTGTCGACGTTCGGCGTCTGGGCCGGCTTGAGATCGCAGATCTTCTCGAGCCGCGCCTGCACGTCGAACACACGGAGGGTGACGCCGGGTTCCTGTGGGGGGAGATCGGCGAAGGGGCGGGGGTCGTCGCGTTCTTCGGCATGCGCGGGCGCGGCGAGCGCGCCCGCGAGGAGAGCGGTCAGCAGAAGGCCGGTGGTTCTTCGGGCTCTGCGGCGGCTGGTGCGGGATATGCGCGCGGGGCGTGGCTCCACGGTTCCTCCTGCATGGTTCCGCTGTGGTCAACGCAGACTTCTGTGGCTGGGCGACGCTCAGCGTAGGGATGGTGTCGCCGAGCGTCCATACTTTGTCCACAGAAAGGAGAAACTTGCCGGGCGCGCACCTTCTCCACGCCAAGTCGGCCCAGCCGAAGGGCACTTCACGGAGCTCGCCGGGAGGGCAGTCGCCCCAGGGCAGGGACGCGGCACCTGCCACTCCCGCCGTCGACCGCACCGAGGGCCGCTAGTCTTCGCTGGTCATGGCCGAATGGGTGTCGGGGTGGGGGGACTGTGGCACTGCGCGGAGGAGATCCCGGACAGATCGGTGGCTACCGCTTGATGGACCGGCTCGGGGCCGGCGGCATGGGCACCGTCTTCCTCGGCCAGGCCGAATCCGGACGGCTCGTCGCCATCAAGGTGGTCCATCAACAGCTCGCGGACGACTACGAGTTCCAGATCCGCTTCCGCCAGGAGGTGGCCGCCGCACGCCGGGTCAGCGGTGCGTACACCGCACCGGTGGTCGACGCCGATCCGGACGCCGACCGGCCCTGGATGGCCACGCTGTACGTGCCGGGGCGCACGCTGCGCGCGCAGGTGGAGGAGCTCGGACCGCTGTCCGGTGCGGAGTTGCGCCGTCTCGCGGTCGGGCTGGTCGAGGCGCTGCGCGATATGCATCAGGTCGGCGTGATCCACCGGGATCTCAAGCCCGACAACGTGCTGCTGACCGAGGACGGGCCGCGCGTGATCGATTTCGGGATCTCGCGCGCCACGGACCATCACACGCTCACGGTCACCGGACGGATTCTCGGCACACCCCCGTACATGTCCCCCGAGCAGCTGTCCGCACCGCACCGGGTGCAGGCTTCGTCCGATGTGTTCTCGCTCGGCGCGGTGCTCGCCTACGCCACCTGCGGTCGCGGCCCCTTCGACGCGGAGAATCACTATCTGACCGCGTACCAGGTGATCCACGAGCCCCCGGATATCGCCCAGTTGTCCGGCTCGATCCGCGAGATCGTGCAGTGGTGTCTGGCCAAGGATCCCGACGAGCGCCCTCGGCCCGCCGATCTGCTCGAGGCCTTCCGCAGGGCACCGGAATCCGAATGGGGAGCGCGGCCTGCCCAGCACGTCCATCGCAGGGGCGGTCCCCGCACCCCTGCCGCAGCACCCGTCGCACCCGTCGCTGCACGTCGGCGCCGATGGCGGAACCCGGCCCTCGTGGCCACGGGCGCCGTGCTCGTGGCCGCGGGTTCCTACCTGGGACTCCGGCACGGCTCCGACCCCGACGCCTCGCGTCCCACCGCAGGCGGCACGTCGTCACCGGACACGGCCCGGCAGCGGCCCACCGCGCAGCAGATGAGGGGAGGTCCGCAGTACCAAGCCGTGTACGGGGGTTCCAGTACGGGCTTCAGCGCGTACGCGGATGCTCCCGGGCGACGACCACCGGGCTGGCAGGCCTGGACCTCGACGGCGCAGGCCGGTCCCTGCGTCCATGCGGACGGGTCCCTCCTGTGCGTCGCGACGGACAGAGACGAGAATCCCCAGGTCACACGGCTCGGCGCCGCCGACGGCAAGGTCGTCTGGTCGCGGCCCGCCCCGGTGGAAGGGGACGAGGCACCCGTGGTGCTCGACGATCTGGTGATCGCGAGCAGCGAAGGGGGACTTCGGGCCTTCCGGCTCTCGGACGGGAGCCCGCAGTGGTCGCTGCGGCTCGGGGCGACCGTGCGCCGCCTCACCGCGGACAGCGAGCGGGTCTACGGGACGACGTCCAACGGCACGCTGATCGCGGTGGACACGGCCGAGGGCAAGGAGGCCTGGCGCCGGCGGATCCCCACCGCGATGAGCAACCCGGTGGCGCGAGTCGCCGACTCCGTGGTGCACGTGCTCGGCTCCTCGAAGACACCGCCGACCGCGAACCGGGCCGACCAATTGACGCTGCTGCGCGCGTCCAGCGGCGAAGTGGTGAAGCGAGTGCGCCTCGAGCGCCCTTGCGACTATTGGAGCCTGGCCCTGACCACCTCCCGCGACCAGGGCTACTCCTATCTCTGCCAGCCCGACATGGAGCTGGCGGAAAGCCCCGGTCTGCTCGAAACACGTGTGCACGTCCCGGAGCCCGAAGGGCCGGCCTTCACCCGGCAGTTCCCCGATCAAGGTCTCGTGCTGTCGTACACGCAGAGCAACGGGCAGCTCTACGTCGTCCGTTCCACGTCTCCGCACGGAATCGTCCTCGCCGAACTCGACACCGAGGGCGTCACCCAGTGGCATGCGCCCCTGGGTGTCGCGTGCGATGCGGGCGCCCCCGCCCCCGTGGTGGTCACAGGGGAGCTGGCCTACATCGTCTGCGGCCCCAAGGGCCTGGTCGTCGATCTCAACGCACGCAAGGTCGTCAAGCGCTTCACCGTCGACGGCGGCAGTGAACTGGGCGCCACCGAGTACCCCGACTTCCTGGTCGCCGGCGGCATCGTCTTCGCCCGCCACGGCACCGGCTGGACTTCGGTCGACCCGTTCGCCTGAGAGCCCGCCCCTGGCCAGGACGCGCTCAGGGTGGGGCACCGCCTCGGCAGCGGTGCCCCTGACAGGCCCCCGGCGGGGCTCAACTACCCGACAGAACTCAACTCCCCGGCAGAACCGGCGGATCGGCCAGCCGCACCAGCTCCAGCGCCTGCTCCCGGAACCAGTCCCCCGCCTTCGGGTCGACCATGCCGCGCTCCGGGTCCTCGGGGCCGGGCGTACCCCGCAGGCACAGGCCGTCCGACTCTCCCGGGATCTTGATCCACAGACGCGCGTCCTGCAGCGGGTCACCCGTCCGCAGCGTCGGTCGCGCACCGAGCCCCCGGTTCGGCGGGTTGCACCAGTCCTGCGGGTCCGTGTACTTGCCGGGCGGCGGCACCCACGGGCCCTGGCCGTTGCGGCTCGAGTCCGTCACGAAGTGCTTCCAGCGGTACGAGGGGGTGCGGACGTTGGCGGCGATCCACTCGTCCGCCTGCTCGCGCGGCCAGGACTGGTGCGGGCACTGGCGGGTGTCCCCGCCCTCCCCCGCGTACGCGACGCAGGCCGAAACCAGCTTTCCGTACCAGGAGTTGGCGGAGTCGGTGTTGTAGTTGGAGACGTTGGTGAAGAAGCCCGTGGCCTTCGCGATGCCGCCCTTGAGGAGTCGGGGCGTGATGGAGTCGGGGCCGTGCCAGCCGGGGTGGCCGGTGTCGAGGTAGACCCGCGTGCCCCGCAGCGGCTCCAACCTGTCGATGGCGTAGTTGACTTCGGCGTACCGGGCGGCTGTCTTCGTGCCCTGCGCGTCGTCCTGGCCGCAGTCGCTCGGGATCAGGGCGAGCGAGTCGGTCTCCAGGATCACGATCGCCTCGCTGCGGCCGATCCCGCGGGCCACGGCGTCCACCCACGCCTTGTACTCGGCGGTGGTGTTGGCCCCGCCGCCGGAGTAGCCGGAGCAGTCCCGGCCGGGCACGTTGTAGAGCGAGAACACGACGGTGTCGCCGTCCGCGTCCCGTACGACCTGACGCGCCTCGCGCTCGACCTCGGCCGGGCTCTGGTCCCCGAACCAGACCGCTTGCGGCGTACGGACCATGGCGAGGATGCCGGCCGCGTCGCGGTACTGGCCGGCTCGGACGAGTTCGAGTGCCTGGGTGTACGCGTCAGGGTTGGCGGCGGGTGTGTACAGGCGGGGTCTGTGCCGGTCGTCGGCACCGCCGTCGGATGCGGCGGGTGCGGCGGGCGCCGGTGCGTCATCGGCGGTCGCCGCGGGTGCGGATATCGCGGCGGCCGCGAGGGCAAGTGCCGCTGCTGTCAGGGGAATTGCTCGACGTCGCATGGTTCACTCCTGGCTCGCAGGGGACATACGGGAGCGCTCCCACGCGATGGTTGTGCAGGGGCATGGACTCGTCAATGGGTTCGACGGGGGCGGGAACGGACGCGGCGGTACCGCTTTCGTAGGGTTTGCAGATGGGTGTGTGCATGGAGGTGCTGATCGTCGACTGGACTCATCTGCGGTCCGTACCGGCGGGGCAGCGGGACCGGATGGTCGAGGAGGCCGCGTTCGGACCGGACGGCGCGTACGACTACGACCCGCCGGAGGGCTGGACCTGGCCGGACCCCGACGAGGCCCGCTGGTGGGCGCGGTACGAGTTCGTGGCCACGATGACCTCGTACAAGGCGCACTTCTGGGCCGGTGAACGCTGGGAGGAGCTGCGTCCGTTCGTCGACCCGCCGCTGCGTGCGGCCCTCGACCAGTTCGGCGCCCCGCTGTTCTGGGGCGACCACAACTACACGTTGCTGCCGCCGCCCGAGCCGCCGTTCACTCCGGCGATCGTCTCGCGTACGGCCGACTGGCTGCCCCGGACCGCGACCCTGCTCTGGCTCGAACCCGAGGACGTGACGGCCCTGCGCCGGTTCTGGGTCCGGGCCGAGCCGGACCTGGCGTCCCTGCGAGCGCCCTTCGAGCAGCATGTGGTCGAACCCATCGGCTGGATCGAGGACTTCGCGTCCTTTTCGCGCCTCGTCGCCGAGTGGGGCGACGTCGTGAGCCGGGCCGCCGAGCGCGGCTGGGGGATCATCGGCCTGAAGTGCTGAGGCCGCGGCGCTCGGGCTGATCGGGCTCATTCCCCGTGGCACAGCACTCGGGCTGATCGGGTGCACTCCCCGCGACACAGCCCGCGGGCTGATCGGGCGCTCACTGCCCCGGCACAGCCCGCGGGCAGAGCGAGAGTTCAGTCCCCCGGAACCACCGCCACCGGCCCCTGCGCGTGCTGGAGCACCGCGTTCGTGACCGAACCCATCAGCAAGGCGTCCGGGCGCAGGCGGCGGCGGTGGCGCCCGGCCACGGTCAGGGGCGCGGTCCCCGACGCCGTGACCAGGCGGCCGGCCGGGTCTCCCGCAGTGACGACCTGGTGGACCTGGACCGACGGACAGCGGGTGCGGAAGGGGGCGAGGCGGGCGGTCTGCGCCTCCTTGAGGTCGTGGCCGATGGGGGTGTCGGAGGTGTCGGCGGGCTCGCCGACCACGAGGAGTGAGGTCAGCGGCACCAAGTAGGTGGAGACGACCTGGAGTTCGGCGCCGCGGCGCTCGGCCTCCGCGAAGGCGAACTCGATGGCGGCGTCGGGGGCGAGGCCCAGGACGATCTGCTCGCGCCCGGTGACTTCGGGCCGGTCCGCCATGCGGTCCGCGTGCGGCACGATCACGACCGGGCACGGTGCCTGCATGGCCAGCTTGCGGCCCGTGGAGCCGAGCAGCAGGGCGGCGAAACCGCCCAGGCCGCGCGAGCCGATGACCAGGAGCTGGGCCTTGGCCGCCACGTCGACGAGGGCCGCGGAGGGGGCACCGCCTTCCAGGACGGAGTACGTGACCGGGACCGCCGGCTCCCCGCCGGAGGACGGGGCGCTCGGCGCGTCCGCACGAGCGGCGATCAGGTTCTCGACCCGCCGACGGAGCGGGGACGAACCCGCGCGCGCGGCGATGAACTTCTCCACCTGCTCCCGCACCGGGTCGTCCGCCCACTCGGCCGGGGCCGGGGGCCGGGGCGCGAGATCCGGCGCGGTCGGGGTCGCGAGGTCTGGCGCGAGCGGGGTCGCGAGGCCCGGCGCCGGCAGCGGCGAGACGGCGCTCCGTACGTGGACCGCCAGCACTTCCGCCCCCCCCGCATGCGCGCGGCCTCCATGGCCCACGCCAGGGCGGCGAGGCTGTGGTCCGAACCGTCGACTGCTGCGATCACTGGCGCGTAACTGCTCATACCGCCAGCGTCCTGCGCGGAAGGTCACCGCGGCAGGGACGAAAGGCCCCTGTCCGAAGCATGGACCAAGATCCGAACAGCGGCCGCGGTCGGCCTGAGGTCCGGGGGTCCGCTGGGCGCAGGGTCCGCTGGGCCTGGGATCCGCTGAGTCCGAGTCCGCAGGGTCCGCTGGGTCCGCTGGACCTGGGATCCGCTGAGTCCGGGTCCGCTGGACCTGGGATCCGGGGATCCGCCGAGTCCGGGGATCCGACAGCCCCTCAGGCCGACAGCCCCCTCAGCCCGACACGACCTCACCCCGGAATCACCTCACCCCAACACCCCCCTCACCCCGGAATCACCTCGATACGCCCGCCATCCGCCAGGTACTTCGGCAGATACGGCAGCCCCGTGTCCACGGGAAATTCCTGCCCGTGCGCCAGACTCGCCAGCGCCAGCGGACCGAGCGCGAGCTGGGCGCGCGGGGCCGTCGAGTCGCCCCAGTAGCGGGCGTGCTCCTTGAGCGCCTCGGCCAGGGCCTTGGCGAACTTCTCGTGGTCGCGGGCGAGGAACCGGTGGAAGAGCGCGACCGGCTGGTACTCGATCGCGTTGACGTACTCCACGGGAGCGCGGGTCACCGCGTCACCGTGCGACGCGTCGATGGTGGCGAGCAGCTTCTCCACCACGTCGTCCATGGGGCGGTCGTGGTCGAAGTACGTCTGCAGCGTGTCGATCCAGTGCAGCAGATACGTGTCCGCGGTCGCGTCCTGCTTCAGGAGGTCAAGCGGCACCTGGCGCAGCCGCTGGATCCGGCCCCGTTCACGGCAGATGACGGCGATGTAGAAGGCGTCGAGCCAGGCGCGGGCGTCCGCCGGCGGGTTCGACGGGAAGGCGGGCAGCGGGCGTTCCAACTCCTCGCCCAGAGCGCAGGTCTGCGGTTCCGCTCCGGTGAACAGCGCGGAGCCGAGCTGCAGGGAAGTGGCCCAGGCGTCCCAGGTGTCCGCGAGGGCCGCGTCCGGATCGGCCGCGCAGTGCGCGTGGGCCAGCTCGACGAGCTTCGGGAAGGCCGCGGCGAGTGTCCCGGGGTCCTCGGGCAGGCGGGCCGTCAACTCGCCCGCGGCGTACAGGAGTTCGGCCGCTGCGGGTGCCTGCGCCGCCGCGCGCCCACGCAGGCGCCCCTCGTCGTCGAGCCGTACCAAGGTCCGCAGCCGGGTGAGCAGCTCCGGCGGCGGTTCGATCGAGAAGGTCTTCGTCTCCTCGTCGATCACGGTGAGGGAGGTGATCCGGCCCTTGTGCCACCAGTAGAGGCGCGGCGAGAGCGAGCCGGGTCCGTCCTCGTACGCCCCGAGCCCGTACTTCGCCAGGTCGTTGATCGCCTCGGCCACCGAACCGTCGGCGAGGGGGTGGTACGCGATCAGATGCCGGGTCGGCACGACGAACAGCGCACCCTCCTTCGGGAGGCTGCCCCCGGTCGCCTGATGGTGCAGCTGGTCCAGGTACTGCGCCCGGCCGGCCACGAACGGCGAGTCCCCGTACACGGATTGGAGCACCGCACGCCCTTCGAGCGCGATCTCCTCGTGCGTGAAGGGCACCCGCAGCAGGTTGTCGTACGCCGCGTCCCACAACGCGTCCTCGTCCCCGACGCGTTCCACGTCGCGGTCGGTGAGGATCCGTACGGTGGAAGGCTGGTCGAGGGCGTACGCGAAGACGAGTCCTTCGGCCAACCGGCGGGTGTACCGCATCGCCTGGAGCATGTCGCCGGTGAAGGAATCCGGCGGAAGGAGCCGCGAGTGCACACCGCTCAGGATCTCCTCGCGGCTCTCGCCACCCGTTCCCGCCGACCTCAGGTTCGCGAAGTGCTGCTCGACCAAGGCCGGCCACTGCTCCTCGGGCGCCTGCCGGCACTTCTGCGCGAGGTTGCGCAGCCCGTACGTCCCGTCCCGCAGGTGGGGCGCGGCGAGTTCCCGCAGCCGCGCGGCCTGCGCCGGGCTGAGCATGGAGAGTTCGGGGTCGGGCACGTTCGGGTTCACATCCTGAATCATCCGTACGACCTTACGAGGCATGGCAGTTGCGAAGCCGATCGGGTCCGGCACCGGGAAGGCGCAGGGTCCGGCACCGGGAAGGCACAGGCCCAGGCACCGGAAAGGCGCGGGCCCCTGCGCCGGGAGACATCGGCCCCGGCATCGGGAAGACGACGAGCCCAGTACCGGGAATGCCGGAGGGCTCAGTGCCGGGAAAACCGAAAGGGCCCGCCGTTGGGGCAGCGGGCCCTTTCGTGGTGCCGAGGTCGGCAGGTGGCCCCGTCAGGCCACCGAGCCGATCCGGCCGGCCGGCTCCGCGGTGCCGTCGTGGTGGATCGGGGTGTGTGCGCCGGTGAGGGAGACCCCGCTGCCGCCGCGTCGCGAGGCGACGATCTCGGCGGCGATGGACAGGGCCGTCTCCTCGGGCGTGCGCGCACCGAGGTCGAGGCCGATCGGCGAGCGCAGACGGTTGAGTTCGATCTCCGTGACGCCCACCTCGCGCAGCCGCTTGTTGCGGTCCTCGTGGGTGCGGCGGGAGCCCATCGCGCCGACGTAGGCGACGGGAAGCTTGAGTGCGTACCGCAGGAGCGGTACGTCGAACTTGGCGTCGTGGGTGAGCACGGCGAGCACGGTGCGGCCGTCGACCTCCGTGCGCTCCAGGTACTTGTGCGGCCACTCGACGACGATCTCGTCCGCCTCGGGGAAGCGGGTCCTGGTCGCGAAGACGGGGCGCGCGTCGCACACGGTGACGTGGTAGCCGAGGAACTTGCCGACCCGTACGAGCGCGGACGCGAAGTCGATGGCACCGAAGACGATCATGCGCGGGGCCGGGACCGAGGACTCGACGAGCAGCGTGAGCGGCTGACCGCAGTGGGAGCCGTCCTCGCCTATGGAGACCGTTCCGGTCCTGCCGCCGTCGAGCATCGCGGAGGCCGAGGCCGCCGCGGTGCGGTCGAGTTCGGGGTGGCCGCCGAGACCGCCTTCGTACGAGCCGTCGGGACGTACGAGCAGTGCGCGTCCCATGACTTCGGCCGGACCGTCCGTGATCCGCGCGACCGCGGCCGCCTCCCCCCTGGCGGGCGCGGGCAGCGCGGCGGGGGGCACTCCCCCCCCCCCGGCCGGCGCCCCGACTGGGGGGGCGGGGATGTCGATGATGCCGCCGCAGGTCAGACCGACCGCGAAGGCGTCCTCGTCGCTGTAGCCGAAGCGTTCGAGCACGGTCTCGCCGTCCTCGAGCGCCTGCATGCACAAGTCATAGACGGCGCCTTCCACACACCCGCCGGAGACCGACCCGATCGCGGTGCCCTCGCTGTCGACGGCGAGAGCCGCTCCCGGTTGCCGGGGCCCGCTGCCGCTGACCGCCACGACGGTGGCGATCGCGAAGTCGCGTCCCTGCTCGACCCACCGGTTGAGCTCTTCGGCGATGTCCAGCATGTCGGTCTCCTTACGGGTGTGTGGAATCAAGGCGTAACTACTTGAGCCAGCCCTCGATGGCGTGCAGTGAGAAGAACGCCACGAAGATCACGGCGAGCGCCCACATGAGCCAGCCGATCTCCCGCACCTTGCCCTGCACGGCCTTGATGAGGACGTGCGCGATGATGCCCGCCGCGATACCCGCGGTGATCGAGTAGGTGAAGGGCATCAGGACGGTGGTGAGGAACACCGGGATGGACACCGACTGGTCGTTCCAGTCGATGTGCTTGGCGGTGGACATCATCATCGAGCCGATGACGACCAGCGCGGCGGCCGCGACCTGGGTGGGGATGGCCTGGGCGAGCGGGGTGAAGAACAGGCACAGCGCGAAGCCGAGACCCGTGATGACGCTGGCGAAGCCGGTGCGCGCACCGTCGCCGACGCCCGCGGTGGACTCGACGAACACGGTCTGGCCCGAGGCTCCGGCCACACCGCCGACGATGCCGCCGGCGCCGTCGATGGCGAGGGCCTTGTTGAGGCCCGGCATCTTGCCGTCCTTGTCGGCGAGTCCGGCCTGCTGGCCGATGCCGATGATGGTGCCGATGGCGTCGAAGAAGCCCGCCAGGACCAGGGTGAAGACGATGACGCCGACGGTGATGGCGCTGATGTCCCCGATACCGCTGAAGGAAACCTCACCGAACAGACCGAAGTCCGGCGACGAGACGAGGTGACCGAAGTCGAGCGTCGGGGCGTTGATGCCCCAGTCCGACACCTTCAGACCGGCGACCTGGTGGACGATCGCCGCGAAGACGCTGCCGCCGACGATGCCGATGAGGATCGCGCCCGGGACCTTGCGGACCAGGAGGGCGAAGATCAGCAGCACGGTGACCGCGAAGCAGACGACCGGCCAGCCGACGAGCTTGTCGTCGAGACCCAGCTGGATGGGCTTGCCGTACATGGCACCGGGCTCGGACGGCATCGAGGTGACGAAGCCGGCCTGGACGAGACCGATGAGGGTGACGAAGAGGCCGATGCCCATGGTGATCGCGTGCTTGATCGCCAACGGGATGGCATTCATGATCATTTCGCGCATACCGGTGATCACCAACAGCACGATGATGCCGCCGTAGATGATGCACATGGCCATCGCGTTGCCCCACGTCATCTGTGGGGCGACCTGGAAGGCCATCACGGCCGAGACGCTGAGTCCCGCCGCGAGAGCGAGGGGGACGTTGCCGAGGAAGCCCATCACGATGGTCGTGACCGCGGCGGCGAGGGCCGTCGCCGTGATGAGCTGGGACACGCTGAGTTGAGTGCCGGTGACGTCCTTGGCGCCGCTCAGGATGATCGGGTTCAGCAGGATGATGTACGCCATCGCCATGAAGGTGGTGATGCCGCCGCGCACCTCCCGACCGACGGTCGAGCCGCGCTGGGATATCCGGAAGTACCGGTCGAGCCAGGAGCCACCGGACGGTGGCGTGGTGCCGCGGCCCGAGTCATCGGGCTCGGAGACCTTCGGCTCTGTGTACTGCTGGGTCATGGTGCCTACTCCCAAGGTTCATAGGGGCACCCGCATGCGGTCTGCGAGATTTGGGATTGCTCTGGGCTGCACGACCCGGGGGACGGCCCGAGGCGAACGGGGAGTTCTTGTGGCTTCCGCGAGCGGTGCGGGTGCCGGTGCTACGGGTTGGGAGTGTCTGGCTGCTGCCGGAAGACTTGACCTATGACTTCTCGGCAACTCCATGGCCCGGAGCAGGGGTTGGGCGACCTGTTGTACGAGTCGGGCTTCACCCCGGCGGGAGGGCAGGGGTCCGGCGGCGGAAACCGCCGGACCCCTCCGCCCCTTGGCGCGTCACGTACCGGTGATGTGCTCCGGACGCACCGGCGTCTTGTTGAGCTCCAGACCCGTCGCGTTCCGGATCGCCGCGAGGACGGCCGGAGTCGAGGAGAGGGTCGGGGCCTCGCCGATCCCGCGGACGCCGTACGGCGCCTTCGGGTCGGCCATCTCGATGTAGTCGACCGGGATGGTCGGGGTGTCGAGGATGGTCGGGAGGAGGTAGTCCGTGAAGGAGGGGTTGCGCACCTTCGCGGTCTTGGGGTCGACGATGATCTCTTCCATCACCGCGACGCCCAGGCCCTGGGTGGTGCCACCCTGGATCTGGCCGACGACGGAGAGCGGGTTGAGCGCCTTGCCGACGTCCTGGGCGCAGGCCAGTTCGATGACCTTGACCAGGCCGAGCTCGGTGTCCACCTCGACGACCGCGCGGTGCGCGGCGAAGGCGTACTGGACGTGGCCGCGGCCCTGTCCGGTGACGCGGTCGAAGGCCTCGGTGGGCTGGTGGCGCCACTCTTCCTCGACCGACACGACCTCGTCCTCGAGGACGTCCACGATGGAGGCGAGGACCTCACCGGCGTTGGTGACGACCTTGCCGCCCTCGAGGTTGAGCTCCTCGGTCGCCCACGCGGGGTGGTACGAACCGAACTTGCGCCGGCCGATCGCGAAGACCTGCTCGCGGACGAGCTCGCAGGAGTTCTTGATGGCGCCGCCGGTCATGTACGTCTGGCGGCCCGCGGAGGTCGAACCGGCCGAGCCCACCTGGGTGTCGGCGGGGTGGATGGTGACCTGCTGGACACCGAGCTCCGTACGGGCGATCTGCGCGTGGATGGTCACGCCGCCCTGCCCGACCTCGGCCATCGCGGTGTGCACCACGGCGACGGCCTCACCGTTGATCACCTGCATGGAGATCTTGGCGGTCGAGTAGTCGTCGAAGCCCTCGGAGAAGCCGACGTTCTTGATGCCGACCGCGTAGCCGATGCCGCGGACGACGCCCTCACCATGCGTGGTGTTGGACAGACCGCCCGGCAGCGCGCGGACGTCCGCGCCCTCGCTGGACTCCCACTGGCGCTCGGGCGGCAGCGGACGGGACTTGACGCGACGGAGCAGCTCGGCGACCGGGGCGGGGGACTCGACCGGCTGACCGGTCGGCATGATCGTCCCCTCCTCCATGGCGTTGAGCTGCCGGAACTCCACCGGGTCCATGCCCAGCTTCGCCGCCAGCTTGTCCATCTGCGCCTCGTACGCGAAGCACGCCTGGACCGCGCCGAAGCCGCGCATGGCGCCGCAGGGCGGGTTGTTGGAGTAGAGGCCGATCGCCAGGATGTCGACGTTGTCGATGACGTACGGGCCGACCGAGAGGGACGAGGCGTTGCCCACGACCGATGCCGTGGACGACGCGTAGGCGCCGCCGTCCAGCACGATCTTGCACTTCATGTGCGTGAGCTTGCCGTCCTTGGTGGCGCCGTGCTCGTAGTAGAGCTTCGCCGGGTGGCGGTGCACGTGGCCGAAGAAGGACTCGGTCCGGTTGTAGACCATCTTGACCGGCTTGCCGGTGCGCAGCGCCAGGACGGAGGCCTGGATCTGCATCGAGATGTCCTCGCGGCCGCCGAACGCGCCGCCCACGCCGGACATCGTCATCCGCACCTTCTCCTCGGGCAGGCCGAGGCAGGGGGCGATCTGCTTGAGGTCCGAGTGCAGCCACTGGGTGGCCACGTACAGGTCGATGCCGCCGTCCTCGGCGGGCACGGCGAGGCCGGACTCCGGGCCGAGGAAGGCCTGGTCCTGCATGCCGAACGTGTACTCGCCCTTGACGATGAAGTCGGCCTTCTTGGCCGCCTCTTCGACGTTGCCGCGCTGGATCGGCTGGTGGTGCACGATGTTCGGGTGCGGCACGAACGGGGCGTGGTGGTCGTCGCGGTTCTCGTGCACGAGGATCGCGTCGGGCGCGGTCGCCGAGGCCTCATCCGTGATGAGGGGCAGCTCGCGGTACTCGATCACGATCTTCGCGGCGGCGCGGCGGGCGGTCTCCGGGTGGTCGGCGGCCACGAGGGCGACCGGCTCACCGTGGTGACGGACCTTGCCGTACGCCAGGATCGGGGTGTCCTGGAACTCCATGCCGTAGTTCTTCGCGGCCGGCATGTCGTCCGCGGTCAGGACGGCGTAGACGCCGTCCATCTTGAGGGCCTCGGAGGTGTCGATGGACACGATCTCGGCGTGCGCGACCGTGGAGCGCAGGGTCTGGCCCCACAGCATGTCCTCGTGCCACATGTCCGAGGAGTACGCGAACTCGCCCGTGACCTTGAGGGTGCCGTCGGGGCGCAGCGTGGACTCGCCGATGCCGCCCTGGGTGTACTTCTGGGTGACGTTGGTGGGTGCGCCAGTGGTGGTGCCAGCCATGATCAGACCGCCTCTTCCTGACGGGCGGCCGCCAGGCGGACCGCGTCCAGGATCTTCTCGTAACCGGTGCAGCGGCAGAGGTTGCCGGAGAGCGCCTCGCGGATGTCGCCGTCCGACGGCGACGGGTTGCGCTCGAGCAGCTCGTCGGCCGCGACCAGGAGACCGGGGGTGCAGAAACCGCACTGGACGGCGCCGGCGTCGATGAACGCCTGCTGGATCGGGGAGAGTTCGCCACCCTCACCGGTCTGACCGTCGGTGCCCTTGGCCTGCCACTGGCGGGCCTGCTGCAGGTCGGTGCCGCCGCAGACGGAGCCGCACGCGCCGCCCGGGTGGGAGTCCTCGCGGTGCTTGGCGTAGTCCGCCAGGCCCTCGACGGTGACGACTTCCTGGCCCTCGACCTGACCGGCCGCGACCAGACAGGAACAGACCGGGACGCCGTTGAGGCGGACGGTGCAGGAACCGCACTCGCCCTGCTCACAGGCGTTCTTCGAACCCGGAAGCCCCATGCGCTCACGCAGGACGTACAGAAGGCTCTCGCCCTCCCAGACGTCGTCGGCTTCCTGCTGACGGCCGTTGACCGTGAAATTGACGCGCATCGTTACGCCGCCCCTTCAAGCTTGCGGCCCTCGCCGCGGTACGACTCCCAGGTCCACATCAGGTTGCGGCGGGCCATGACACCGACCGCGTGGCGGCGGTAGTCGGCCGTGCCGCGCACGTCGTCGATCGGGTTGCAGGCACCCGACGCGAGCGTCGCGAACTGCTTCGCGATGGACGGGGTGATGATCTTTCCGCTGTCCCAGAAGCCGCCCTCTTCGAGCGCCGCGTTCAGGAACTCCTCGGCCGCCTTGGCACGGACCGGGGTCGGTGCCGCGGAGCCGATGCCGGTGCGCACCGTGCGGGTCGACGGGTGCAGCGCCAGACCGAAGGCGCAGACCGCGATGACCATCGCGTTACGGGTACCGACCTTGGAGAACTGCTGGGGGCCGTCCGCCTTGGGGATGTGGATGGCCTTGATCAGTTCGTCCTGCTCGAGCGCGTTGCGCTTGACGCCCTTGTAGAACTCGTCGATCGGGATGAGCCGCGAGCCACGGGCCTGCGACTCGACCTCGACGTCGGCGCCCGAGGAGAGCAGCGCCGGGTGCGAGTCACCGGCCGGCGAGGCGCAGCCGAGGTTGCCGCCGACGCCGCCGCGGTTGCGGATCTGCGGGGAGGCCACGGTGTGCGAGGCGAGCGCGAGGCCCGGCAGCTCGGTCCGCAGGTTCTCCATGATCTTCGTGTACGGGACGGAGGGGCCGAGGGCGACCTTCTCCTCGCCGACGTGCCACTCGGTCAACTCGGTGATCCGGTTGAGGTCGAGCAGGTACTCGGGGCGGCGGTGGTCGAAGTTGATCTCGACCATGACATCGGTGCCACCCGCAATCGGCACAGCTGTGGGGTGCTCAGCCTTCGCGGCGAGCGCCTCCTCCCAGCTGGCGGGGCGAAGGAAGTCCATGGGTACGGCTCTCTTCTACGTCTCGGGTCGTTCAGAGGGTCTTTTCGAGCCAGGGGACCGAAGTCCCTACCCCGACTCGTTCACGTGCTGTTAACGCGGAATAGCGCAAGTACACCGCCGGGACCTTCGTCCCGGTCAGTCACCGAAACCATGAAGGAGTTCGCTGGTCGTCGGGTTCATCTTGTAGATTCGTATGAAGAGCGGGTCCCACCGGCCCCATCGGTTTCCTTGGAAACCGTCTTCACTCGGACGAGCGACAAGATTCAAGCCAGGACAGCGGAGAGGTACGACATGCGGCTGCGCGCCCTTCTGGAGACCGACGTGCTCGGGCTGCGGCTTCTCGGCGGCGAGGACGAGCTGGACCGCACCGTCCGTGGCGTGATGACCACGGATCTGCGCGATCCGAGCCGCTATCTCTCGGGCGGTGAGCTGGTGCTCACCGGCCTGGCGTGGCGGCAGTCCGCCGAGGATTCCGAGCCGTTCGTGCGGATCCTCGCCTCGACCGGTGTCGCGGCGCTCGCGGCCGGTGAGGCCGAGCTCGGCGACATCCCCGACGATCTGGTGGAGGCCTGCGTACGCCACCGCCTGCCGCTCTTCGCGGTCAACGAGCGGGTGGCCTTCGCGACGATCACCGAATATGTCGTACGGCAGGTCTCGGGCGAGCGCGCCGGAGACCTCGCGGCCGTGGTGGACCGCCACCGCCGCCTGATGACCTCGGGCCCGGCGGGCGGCGGCCCGGACGTGGTGCTCGACCTGCTCGGCACCGACCTCGATCTGCGCGCGTGGGTGCTCTCCCCCGCCGGCCGCCCCATCGCGGGCTCGCGCTCGGCCGGCGAGCCGCTGTCCACCGAGGTGTGCACGGCGCTCGCGGCCGAGCATCTGGCCGCCATCCGTACGGGACGGCGTGGCCCCCACCGTGTGACTGTCCAGGGCTCCACGTACTCGCTCTTCCCCATCCACAGCAGCGGCCGCGGCGCGGCCGCCGCTTCCCGTGGCGTACGCGAGGCGGTCCTGTCGGAGTGGCTGCTCGCGGTCGGGGGGGACGCGGGCCAGTGGCCCGAGGAGCGGCTCGACCTGCTGCAGGGCGTCACCCAGCTGATCTCCGTGGAGCGCGACCGCCGCGACGCGGCCCGCACGGTACGGCGCCGGCTGGCCCAGGAGGTCCTGGAGCTGGTGCAGACCGGCGCGGCGCCGGCCGAGATCGCGGCCCGACTGCGCGTCGCCGCCCCGGTGCTGCTGCCCGGCCTGGGCGCGGCCCCGCACTGGCAGGTCGTCGTGGCCCGCGTCGAGTGGGACGGCGGCGACATCGAGGGCGGGCCCGTCGCCCAGTCGCTCCTCGAGGAGATCCTGGTCGACCCGACCGCTTCGGGACCCGAGCCCTCGGACCGGATCGCGGTGGCGCACACCGGCGACGAGGCGATCGCCCTCGTACCGTTGCCGGCCGTGACGCCGGACGACGGCCCGGAGCCGAGCCTGATCGCGGACTCGCTGCTCGCCACGGTGCGTGAGCCGCTCGCGGCGGGCCTCTCGGACGACGGGCGCCTCACCCTCGGCGTCTCCGCCTCCGTGCACTCCGCCGACGGTCTGCGCGGCGCCCTGGAGGAGGCCCGGCACGCCCGCCGTGTCGCCGCCGCCCGCCCGGGCCGGGTCTGCGCGGCCGGCCACCAGGAGCTCGCCTCGCACGTCCTGCTCCTGCCGTTCGTCCCGGACGACGTCCGCCGTGCGTTCACGGCCCGGCTGCTCGACCCCCTGCGGGACTACGACCGCCGCCACCGCGCGGAGCTCATCCCGACCCTGGAAGCCTTCCTCGACTGCGACGGCTCCTGGACCCGCTGCGCCTCCCGCCTGCACCTGCACGTCAACACGCTGCGCTACCGCGTCGGGCGTATCGAGCAGCTGACGGGCCGTGATCTGTCCCGCCTGGAGGACAAGTTGGACTTCTTCCTGGCTCTGCGGATGAGCTGAGCGCATGGCGCCCGCGAGCCGGGTGCGCGTGATGGGGCGGGTGCGGTGAACGCACCCGCCCCACGCGCAGCGTGATCCGCTCAAGATTGTGAATTCCTTCACCTACCCCCTTGGCGCTTCGCCTGAATCCGTGCTGAGATGCCGCCACAGCTCAATGACGCGCTCCTGGGGAGGGGAATTGTGGCGGACACCGCCGTGTCTGGCTCGGATTCCGTATCGAAGTCCACGCGATCCACTGCGCAATCCACCGCTGAGTCCACTGCGAAGTCCACGCAAGCCACCCACCCGAAGGCACCGGCACCACCCGGCACCGCCTCCCCCGACCCCACGCTGAAGCGCTCCGCCCTCCAGACCGCCGTCTGGCGACTGCGGTCACGCGGCTGCTGGACCGACGCGGCCGCCCTGCTCACCCCCGACTCCGCCGGCGCCTCGCTGCAGCGCGCCTCCCTCCTGGTCGAGCGCTGCCTGTTCACGGAGCAGGGCTGGCCCGAGGCGGAGGACGCCCTCCGCAACGCCGAAGCTCTCGCTCAAGGCGACGACGAGCGCGGCGCCGCGGCCTGCGAGCGCGGCCAACTCGCGTACGCCTCCACGGTGTTGGGCGTACGCGATCGCGCCGACGAGGCCCGCGCGGCGCTCGGCCGGGCCGCCGCCCTGCTCCACCCGAGCGCACCCGGCCGCCCCCTTTTGGACTTCCGCCGCGGCCTGATCGCCGAACACATCGCGGACTCACCGCAGGCCGCGCTCGCCGCCTACCGCCGGGCCCACGCCGGCGCGGCCGCCCACGACGATCCCCTGCTGCTCTCGTTCACGTGGCGCCATCTCGCGGGCCTCGCCCTGCGCGACGGCGAACTGGCGGAGGCCCGCCACGGTTTCGCGGAGTCCCTTCGCATACGGGAGGAACTGGGCTATCTCGTCGGTACGGCCCCGGCGCTGGTCGCCCTCGCGGAGGCGGAACCGGAACCGACGGCATCCCGCCTGCGCGCGGAGGCAGCCCGCCTCTTCCGCCTCCTGGGAGGCGTCCCCACCTGGCTGGCAGGCCAGTTCCCCGCAGACCCCGGCAACCCCAGCCCCTCCGGCCAACCCAGCCCCTCCGGCGCTTGAGGAGATCCGAACGCAGTTCGGATGCGGGGGGGGTGGGGGGAGCGCCGGGCTCGGGGGCGGGGGGGGGGGGGA
>NZ_JAEIMH010000008.1:34672-53706 GCF_016464295.1 Streptomyces sp. N35
CCCCCAGCCCCCCCCGGGGGGGAGAGGGGACACACGAAGGGGGGGGGGGGGGGGGGGGGGGGGGCGCCAACCGAAGGTTTCGGGAAGGGGCGGGCAGGGGAAACAGCCCGCCGCAGGCACCCACCCGCACCCCACCCACCCTCAAAGCCCCCCGCACCCATCCGGCAAGATCACCCCATGAGCACCGACCCGACCCCGCACCTCGCCACCCACTTCGGCCTGACCGACCGCACCGCACTGATCACCGGCGGAAGCTCCGGCATCGGAAGAGCCATCGCCACCGCCCTGGCCCGGGCGGGAGCAAGGGTCGGACTGGTGGCCCGCGGGGCCGGTGCGCTCGAGGAGACGGGCGGCGGCGGGAGGGGGGCCGGGAGGCACCCTCCGTCACGCCCGCCGCCGGCGCCCGCGACGCCCGGCGCGCGCCCGCCGAGGAAGCGGTGCGGCCGTACGGCGAACCGGACATCCTGGTCACCTCCGCGGGCATCAACCTCCGCCCCCCGCTGGACGACCTGACGACCGCCGACTGGGACACGACGATGGCCGTGAACCTCGACGCCCCGTTCGTCCTGGGCCAGCGCTTCGGCCCGAGGATGGCCGAACGCGGCTGGGGCCGGATCATCCACCTCGCCTCCCAGCAGTCCCTGCGCGCGTTCGGCAACAGCGGCGCGTACGGGGTCTCCAAGGCCGCGATCTGCGCCCTCACCCGTTCCCAGGCCGAGGCCTGGTCCCGTAAGGGCGTCTGCGTCAACGCACTTGGCCCCGGCTTCGTCGAAACCCCGCTCACCGAGGCGGTGTTCAGCGACCCGGCCCGCGCCGAAGCGCTGGCCGCACGCACGATGATGGGCCGCAACGGCACCCCTGAGGACTTCGCGGGCCCGGCCCTGTTCCTCGCGAGCGACGCCGCCCGCTACATGACCGGCCAGACCCTGTTCGTGGACGGCGGCTTCTCGGCAACGTGACGGCGGCGTCTCGGCGACCTGACGACGGTTTCTCGGCGACCTGACGGCGGCGTCTCGGCGACCTGATCCCCGAAACCCCTGAACCGCTACTGCGCCCCGTTGAAGTGCTCCCGCACCAGCGAGTTCACCACCGTGAGGTCCTGGGCCACGAGCGCGTCCAGGAGTGCCGTGTGCTCCGCCGCGTCGGCGATCAGGTCGGCGCGGCGGACGTGCACCGGACCGGTGGCGAGCGGCCACTGGGAGCGGCGGTGGAGGTCGTCGGCGACCATGACGAGCTGCTGGTTGCCGGACAAGGTGAGGATCGCGCCGTGGAAGGCGCGGTCCGCGTCGACATACGCGGCGATGTCCCCGCGCGCCGCCGCCGTCACGGTCGCTTCGGCGAGCGGCCGCAGGGCGGCCCACTGCCGGGCCGGCACGGTGCGCGCGAGGCGCAGCATCACCGGGACCTCCAACAGCGAGCGGATCTCGATCAGTTCGGCCAGCTCGCGGGCGCTGCGCTCCGCGACGCGGAAGCCGCGGTTGGGCACCACCTCGACGGCGCCCTCGTGGGCGAGCTGCTGCATGGCCTCGCGTACGGGAGTGGCGGACACTCCGAAGCGGGCCGCGAGCACGGGCGCCGAGTACACCTCGCCGGGCTCCAGCTCGCCGCCGACGAGGGCGGCACGCAGGGCTTCGAGGATCTGGCCCCGTACGGAATGGCGCTGGACGGGAATCGGCGGCGCCGGCTCGCTGTGCGTGTGCTCGCCCCGGACCTGCTCACCACGGACGTGCTCGCCCCGGACCTGTTCACCCCGGACCTGCTCGTCGCCGCCTTGCGCGCCACGGGTCTGCCCGCCACGAGCCTGCTCGCGGGTCATCTGAGCGGGGATGTGCGCCACGGCCGGGTACGCCGGCTCGGCGACACCTCGTGCGCGCGCCTGCTCCACGTGGGTCACCTCCCCCGCCATCCTGTCCACCGAGCCGCTCGGCCCACGTAAGAAGATAGGCATTCGGTGCGCCCCTGTCGAAAAGCCCTGCACCTCGGCCCGCGGGTGCCACTGCCCCGCTCGGACGACCCGCAGTTCAAACATCGAATCCGCAGGGTAAGGTAAGGCTTACCTGCTAACGATCGCGATTCGGTGGTCCCCGCATGTCCCTTGACGCCGCTCTGCCAGGCGCCGTACGCGCAGCCCCCTCGGCTGTCGCGGATGCGTACGCGCGCCTGACCGAGGTGTTCGGGGGACTCGCGGTGCACGAACTCGGCGACGGTGAGCAGGCCCCGCAGGGCGGTGGCTGGGTCGCAGCCGCCCGGCTCGCGGAAGGCGGGGCCGCTCTCGACGCCTTTCTTGCCTGGGACGACGCACAGGTGCTCCGGGATTACGGGCAGCAGGCCCGCCCGGACGTCATCGCCAGTTTCGGCCTGCACCGCTACGCCTGGCCGGCCTGTCTGCTGATCACCGTCCCGTGGTTCCTCAGGCGCCGGGTACCGCGCGTGCCCGTGGCGAACGTCACCTTTCAGCGCACCCTCGGAAAGATGGCCGTACGGATCGAGGAGTTCGCCTGCCTGCCGGGTGATCCACTGGCCGCTTCGCCGGGTGCACGGGTCGTGCCCGACGAAGCGGCGCTGAGGCCGGTGCGGCGGCCGCCGAGCACCGGGGTCCGGGGCTCGGAGGCTTCGGACCGCGGATGCGACGAGGGCCGCGCGCGCTGTGGGGCATGGCCACCGACGAGATCGTCGAGGGCCTCTGGTACATCGCGCATCTCCTCGGCGAGGAGCGCCGCGCGATGGCCGAGCTCGAGGAACTGCTCCCGGGCACCACGAAGCCGTACGTGGGGACGCCGGCGTTCCGTGAGCTCACCGGACCGAACGGCGAGGCGCTGCCCACGCGGGACCGCGCGAGCTGCTGCCTCTTCTACACGCTGCGCCCCGACGACACCTGCGTGACGTGCCCGCGTACGTGCGATGCCGAACGGATCGTCAAACTGAGCGCAAGCAACTCCCGCTGAACCACCCGATCGAGTGGGACTACTCGAACTCAACTCGCCTTGCCAGCACGGCAGTTCGACCAGAAACCACCCATCCGTAGCCCCTCCGACCCCCTTGGCGTTCTCTTGCCCGGAAACGCCCCTGAGCCCCTCCGCTTCTGCGCCAGGATGTCGCCGGAACGCCGTCAGCGCAGACGCAAGGGACCCAGATGAGAATGACCGACATATCGCTGGACTGGCTGCTTCCCGGCGGGGTGCTGCTGCTCGGCATGCTGGTGGCGGTTGCGGTGCTCACGCGCGGCAAGCGGGCCGGTGCGAAGGCCGCCGCGGCGGAGCAGGACTCCTGGGAGCGCAGCGAGGAGCGGCGCCGGCGCAAGGAGGCCATCTACGGATCGGCCTCGTACCTTCTCCTTTTCTGCTGTGCCGCCGTCGCGGCCGCACTCTCCTTTCACGGCCTGGTCGGCTTCGGCCGGCAGAACCTCAACCTGTCCGGCGGCTGGGAGTACTTGGTCCCCTTCGGCCTCGACGGTGCGGCGATGTTCTGTTCGGTCCTCGCGGTGCGCGAGGCCAGCCACGGCGACGCGGCGCTCGGTTCCCGCCTGCTCGTGTGGACCTTCGCTGGCGCCGCTGCCTGGTTCAACTGGGTGCACGCGCCCAGGGGTCTCGGCCACGCGGGCGCGCCGCAGTTCTTCGCGGGGATGTCGCTGAGCGCGGCGGTGCTCTTCGACCGTGCGCTCAAGCAGACCCGCCGGGCCGCTCTGCGCGAACAGGGCCTGGTGCCGCGTCCGCTGCCGCAGATCCGTATCGTGCGCTGGCTGCGTGCGCCGCGGGAGACCTTCGGCGCGTGGTCGCTGATGCTGCTCGAAGGCGTACGGACCCTGGACGAGGCGGTCGAAGAGGTACGCGAGGACCGCAAGGACAAGGAGCAGAACCGGCTGCGCAGGCGCGAGCACGACCGGATGGAGCGCGCCCGCCTCAAGGCCGTGAGCCGGGGCCATGCCTTCAACGGCGGGCGCCGCACGGGCAACCGGCTCGGGGTCGGGGCGGGCGCGCCCGGGGCCGGCAGGCCGCCGTCCGGCGGGGGGGCTGGCATAGCGAGGGCGGGGCAACTGCCCGTACGCACCCGGCCCTCCCTGCAGGCCGTGACCGCCACTGACGGTCCGGTCCCCGTCGACCTCACCGCGGAGGACGACACCCAGACGCTTCCACGACTGGACTCCCTCGAGCAGAAGCTCAAGGATCTGGAGCAGCAATTCGGCTGAGCGTCACAACAGTCGGGGGCGCCCCCTCGGGGCGCCCCCACATCGTGCGGCGGTCCGGTCCCGCGTCACATCAGGCCGGGCCGCTGTCGAGTTCGAACCACACCACCTTTCCCGATCTGTACGGGCGGACACCCCAGGCGTCCGCCAAGGACTGGACGAGCAGCAGACCCCTGCCGTTGGTGCGCGTACCGTCGTCGGCGTGCGGTACCCGCGCCCTGAGCCTGCGGTCCGTGTAGTCCCGCACCTCGACCCGTAGCCGCTCGGGCTCCACGGTCGCGGTGAGGACCGCGTCGTACTCCGTATGCACCAGTGCGTTGGTGACTATCTCGCTGGTCAGCAGCTCCGCCACTTCCGAGCGTCCGGGCTTGCCCCACTGTGCGAGCAACTCCCTGAGCGCGCGGCGCACTTCGGACACCGCCCGCAGATCGGAGCGTCCGAGTCTGCACCTGAGGGATGTCTTCTCCCCCTGCGCCGTGGCACTGCCGGCCGACCACTGCCTTGCCTGCCCTGTCATGACCCCGCCCCGTGCGCCGATGGCTGCTCCCCTTCTGCGTCCTTGCTCGTACTCGCTCACGTACTTCCGGCGGCCCTGCTCCCTCGAACAGGTTCACGGGATGCATTCCCGCCCATCCCGGGCACCACGCATGTCGATTCGTCAACTAAGCGCAGGGCGCGGCGTATCGGGGCCTTCGGGCGGGAAGCGGGGAACATCAGGAGCAGCGCGTGTGAGCCGACCGGCAATCGAACAGGAGCCGTGATGCACGACGACCGACAGCTGGTGCAAGGGCGTCTGGAACGTGCCCTGCGCCAGTTCATCCGCCCCGCCCAGTACGGGGAGCGGGCGCCTCTCTCCCTCTCCGTATGGCATGCGCCGGGCGAGCCGGTGCCGGTGGGCGAGGCCCTGGAGGCCACCTATGTCCCCTTTGCGACGGGGACCCCCTGGGGCAGCCCCTGGTCCACCAGCTGGTTCCGCCTGGAAGGCGCCGTACCGGCAACGTGGGCGGGCCGGCATGTGGAGGTGGTCGTCGACCCCGGGTTCAGCGGGGACGGCCCGGGGTTCCAGGCGGAAGGGATGCTGTACGACGCGACCGGCGTACCGCTCAAGGGAATTCACCCGCGGAACCGGCATCTGACCGTCGCGGAGCGTGCGGAGGGCGGTGAGGGGGTGCGACTGCTGTTCGAGGCGGCGGCGAACCCGGCCGTCCTGCGCGATTTCACGCCCACGCACCTGGGCGACATCCTGACCGCAGGGGATCGGCCCATCTACAGATTCGCCTCTGCCGACCTCGCCGTACTCAACGTGGACGTATGGCAGTTGGTCCTGGACATCGAGGTGCTCTCGGAGCTGATGCGGGAGCTGCCGGCCGACCGGCCCAGGCACCACGAGATCCTGCGCGCCCTGGAGGACATGCTGGACGCGCTCGATCTGCATGACGTACCGGGCACGGCCGCCGCCGCGCGGACCGCGCTCTGCGGCGAACTCGCCAAACCCGCCGCCGCCAGCGCCCACCGCATCTCGGCGACCGGCCACGCGCACATCGACTCGGCCTGGCTGTGGCCGCTGCGCGAGACGGTGCGCAAAGCGTCGCGCACCTTCGCCAATGTCACCGCACTCGCCCGCGACTATCCCGAGCTGATCTTCTCCTGCTCGCAGGCGCAGCAGTACGCCTGGGTCAAGGAGCACCAGCCGCATATCTGGGAGCGCATCAAGAAGGCGGTCGCGGACGGCAATTGGGCGCCGGTCGGCTCGATGTGGGTGGAGTCGGACGCGAACATGCCGGGTGGTGAGGCACTCGCCCGGCAGATCGTGCACGGCAAACGGTTCTTCGAGGAGGAGCTCGGGGTCGAGACCGAGGAGATCTGGCTGCCGGACTCCTTCGGCTACACCGCGGCCTTCCCGCAGCTGGCGAAGCTCGCGGGCGTGCGCTGGTTCCTCACGCAGAAGCTGTCCTGGAACCAGACGAACAAGATGCCGCACCACACGTTCTGGTGGGAGGGCATCGACGGCACCCGGGTCTTCACGCACTTCCCGCCGGTGGACACGTACAACTCGCAGTTCCTCGGCAGCGAACTGGCGCACGCGGAGAAGAACTTCGCCGACAAGGGCCGCGCCTCGCGCTCCCTTGTCCCCTTCGGGTGGGGCGACGGCGGCGGCGGTCCCACCCGCGAGATGCTGGAGCGGGCCCGCCGGCTGCGTTCCCTCGAGGGCTCCCCGCGCGTCGAGATCGAGAAGCCTTCGGTGTTCTTCCAGGCCGCCGAGGAGGAGTACGCCGAGGCCGCCCCGGTCTGGTCGGGTGAGCTGTACCTGGAGTTCCACCGGGCCACGTACACCACCCAGGCCAAGACGAAGCAGGGCAACCGCCGCAGTGAACACCGGCTGCGGGAGACCGAGTTGTGGTGCACGGCGGCAGCGCTGCGATCCAGCGAGTACGTCTATCCGTACGACGCTCTGGACCGCCTCTGGAAGACGGTCCTGCTCCACCAGTTCCACGACATCCTGCCGGGCTCGTCGATCGCCTGGGTGCACCGCGAGGCACGGGAGACGTACGGACAGGTCCTCGCCGAACTCGACGCGCTCACGTCCGATGCGGTGCGCCACCTCGGCGGCCCGGCCGGACCGTCCGTCCTCAACTCGTCGCCGTACGCCCGGAGCGAGGTGGTCGAGACCCCGGACGGCCCGGTGCACGTCAACGTCCAGGGCCTTGCCACCAAGAGCCTCGCCGTGGCCGCCGCCCACACCCGGGACTCGGCGCTCACGGCACAGGAGACGGACGAGGGCATCCTGCTCGCGAACGAGCATCTGGCCGTGACCGTCGGCACCGACGGACTCCTCACGTCCGTACGGGACCTGGACGCCGGCCGTGAGGTCCTCGCGCCTGGCACCCGCGGCAACCTGCTCCAGCTGCACCCCGACCACCCCAACGAGTACGACGCCTGGGACATCGACAAGCACTACCGGCGCAAGCACACCGACCTCACGGCCGCCGAGTCGGTGGAGCTGGTGGAGGCGAACGCCCTGCGGGCCGTCGTGCGGGTGGTGCGGTCCTTCGGCTCCTCCCGTATCACCCAGGAGATCCGGCTCACGACCGGCAGCCGGCGGCTCGACATCGTCACGGACGTGGACTGGCAGGAGTCCGAGAAGGTGCTCAAGGCGGCCTTCCCGCTGGACGTACAGGCCGAAAGGTCGGCGGCGGAGATCCAGTTCGGGCATGTGCACCGGCCCACGCACGCCAATACCGGCTGGGACGCGGCCCGTTTCGAGATCTGCGCGCACCGCTGGCTGCGGGTGGCGGAGGAGGGCTACGGCGTCGCGCTGCTCAACGACTCCACGTACGGCCATGACGTCACCCGCACCCCGCACGAGGAGGGCCTGGGGACCACGGTCCGCCTCACGCTCCTGAGGGCCCCGCACTCCCCCGACCCCGAGACGGATCTGGGCACGCACCGGTTCACGTACGCGCTGCTTGTGGGTGCCTCGACCGGGGACGCGGTGGCCGAGGGCCTCGCGCTCAATCTGCCGCTGCGGGTGGCGGACGCTCCGGCCGTGGCACCGCTGGTCACGGTGGACGACCCGGCGGTCACCGTCGAGGCGGTGAAGCTCGCCGAGGACCGCAGCGGCGATGTGGTCGTACGGCTCTACGAGTCGCGCGGCGGCCGGGCCAGGGCCCGGCTCACGGCCTCGTTCCCGGTGGCACGGGCGGAGGTGACGGACCTGCTCGAACGGCCGGTGGGCGGGGCGGAGACGGACGCGACGGGGCTCACCCTGTCGCTGCGCCCGTTCCAGATCGTGACGCTGCGGCTGCGGCCCGCCTGAGCCCGGACGCCCCTGTGCCCGGGCCCCCCGGGGGGGGGGCCGGGCACAGGGAGGGGGGGCGCGCGGGGCGGGTTGGGGGGGGCCCGGGCCCGGGCCGGACCCAGGTCCAGGTCCAGGATCGCGTCCAGGTCGAGGCCCAGGTCCAGGTCGAGGCCCAGGGCGACGTCGAGACCGAGCGCGGCGACCAGGTCGACGTCGACGACGGAGCCGACCGCGAGGTCGAGGACCACGTCGAGGTCGGCGTCGACCACGGTGTCCGCGTCGACCTCGATGCAGGCGCCGATCCGGGTGCCGAGGTCCGCCAGGACCGCGGCGTTGAGCGCGATGCCGTCCGTCGCCAGGGACAGCGTGGCCTTGCTGGAGTTCTCCCACAGCTCGGCGTGCACCTCGTCGGTCTTGAGCACCGAACCGAGCTTGACGACCGTGCCGACGCCCACCTGGGCGCCCACCTTCGCGGTGATCAGACCGGTGCGGATGTCGACCGCCACGTCGGAGACGACGATCTTCTTGCCGGCCTTGCGCAGCTCGACGCCGCCCTGGAGCGCGACCTTGCCGCCGACGATCTTCTTGTTCTTGTGCGTCAGGACGCTGTTCTTGCCGACCTTGAGCTTCACCTCGCCGTCGACGACGGCGGCACCCTTGAGGCCTACGGCCACGATGCCGTGGGCTTCGAGGTCGAGAAGGTCCTCGAGGTCGAGGGAGAGACCCGCACCGACGAGCACGGTGTTGGGACCCGGCGCGACGACCGAGGCGGCCGGGGCGCTTTCGGGGGTGGCGGCCATGGCGGCCGGGGCGGCGATGCCGGAGATGAGGAGGGCTGCGACGGCGACAGCGGAGACACGGCGGTAGGCGGTCATGAGTAGCACGGGCCTTTCTGTGGAGAAAGTGTGACGATCACTCAATGACACTTTCCGCACCGATCGCCGGACTCGGCCGCCCTGCCGCCTAGTCCACTCGTACGGCCCACCGACACACCCCGCATGATCTCGACACGCCGCCGGCGGCCCCTCACCTATCAGGGCCTGGGCACATTGCGCAGGTTGGAGCGGGCCATCTGGAGCATCCGGCCCACCCCTCCGTCGAGCACGATCTTGCTGGCGGAGAGCGCGAAGCCCGTCACCATGTCGGCGCTGATCTTCGGCGGGATGGAGAGCGCGTTGGGGTCGGTGACCACGTCGACGAGCGCGGGGCCCTTGTGCTTGAAGGCGTCCTTGAGCGCGCCCGCGAGCTGCTTCGGCTTCTCCACCCGTACGCCGTAGGCGCCGCAGGCACGGGCGACGGCGGCGAAGTCGGGGTTCTTGTTGCCGGTGCCGAAGGAGGGCAGCCCTGCCACGAGCATCTCCAGCTCGACCATGCCGAGCGAGGAGTTGTTGAAGAGGATGACCTTCACGGGCAGGTCGTACTGGACGAGCGTGAGGAAGTCGCCCATCAGCATGGAGAATCCGCCGTCGCCGGACATCGAGATCACCTGGCGGTTGCGGTCGGTGAACTGGGCGCCGATGGCGTGCGGCAGCGCGTTGGCCATTGAGCCGTGCGAGAAGGAACCGATGATGCGGCGGCGGCCGTTGGGGCTGATGTAGCGCGCGGCCCAGACGTTGCACATGCCGGTGTCCACGGTGAACACGGCGTCGTCGTCGGCCAGTTCGTCGAGGACCGAGGCCACGTACTCGGGGTGGATCGGGACGTGCTTCTCGACCTTGCGGGTGTACGCCTTGACCACGCCTTCGAGGGCGTCGGCGTGCTTCTTGAGCATCTTGTCGAGGAACTTGCGGTTGTTCTTCGCCCGCACCCTCGGCGTCAGACAGCGCAGCGTCTCGCGCACATCGCCCCATACGGCGAGGTCGAGGCGGGAGCGGCGGCCGAGGTGTTCGGGGCGGATGTCGACCTGGACGATCTTCACGTCGTCCGGCAGGAAGGCGTTGTACGGGAAGTCGGTGCCGAGCAGGATCAGCAGATCGCACTCGTGGGTGGCCTCGTACGCGGCGCCGTAGCCGAGCAGACCGCTCATGCCGACGTCGTACGGGTTGTCGTACTGGATCCACTCCTTGCCGCGCAGCGCGTGTCCGACCGGGGACTTGACCTTCTCGGCGAACTCCATGACCTCGGCGTGCGCGCCGGCCGTGCCGCTGCCGCAGAACAGCGTGACCTTCTCGGCCTCGTCGACCATCCGGACCAGCTTCTCCAGGTCCGAGTCGCCGGGGCGGATCGTGGGACGGGAGGTGACGAGGGAGGTCTCGGCGGCCTTCTCGGGGGCCTGCTCGTCGGCCACGTCGCCGGGCAGCGTGACCACGCTGACGCCCCGCTGCCCGACCGCGTGCTGGATCGCGGTCTGCAGCAGGCGCGGCATCTGCTTCGGGTTGGAGATCATTTCGCTGTAGTGGCTGCACTCGCGGAACAGCTGGTCGGGGTGGGTCTCCTGGAAGTACCCGAGCCCGATCTCGTGCGAGGGGATGTGCGAGGCGAGGGCGAGCACCGGGGCCATGGAGCGGTGCGCGTCGTACAGGCCGTTGATGAGGTGCAGATTGCCCGGGCCGCAGGAGCCGGCGCAGGCGGCGAGATTGCCGGTGACCTGTGCTTCGGCGGCGGCCGCGAAGGCGGCGGTCTCCTCGTGGCGGACCTGGATCCACTCGATGGCGGCGTTGCGGCGGATCGCGTCGACGACCGGGTTCAGGCTGTCGCCGACGACTCCGTACATCCTGCGGACGCCTGCGCGCGTGAGGATGTCGACGAACTGCTCGGCGACGTTCTGCTTGGCCATGGGGTCTGCACTCCTCGTACTCGTATGCGGCGATACGTACGGCGGTGATCGTTGCAGCCCATGATCCGCGCATAGGGGTGTTATGTCGCCCGGTGCACCGGGCCGCGGAGCCGGTCTCATGCCTCCCAGACGGCGGCGGCCGTGCGGTCGTCCGCGTACCCCTTCACGCGGAGCTGGATGTCGGCGAGGAAGTCGGCGAGGCCCGGGGGCTCGGCTTCGCCCCAGCGCTCCCTCAGGACGCCCGCGAGGGCGGCCTCGCCGCGCAGCGGCTCGGCGAGGCCGCCGCTGCACAGGAGCAGGGCGTCGCCCGGGCGGGCGACCGAGGCGCGGAAGCGGAAGGGTTCGCGGGGCGGGCCCTGCGGTTCGTCGTACGGGCTCGGGAGCGTGGTGATCCCGAGATCCATGGTCAGGCGGTCGCCCTCGGCGGTCTCGGAGGGAACGGAGCCGAAACCGACCACGGGCTCGCCCGCGGTGTCGGCGACCTTGGGCTCGATGTCCTGCCATTCGCCGTTCCTGAGGCGGAACAGTCCGCCGCCGCCGACGCCGAAGAACACACGGGTGCGGCATTCGGGGTCGGCGGGCAGCAGCAGACAGCGCAGCGAGGTGGCCGCGTACTCCTCCGGTTCGAGGCCCCGCTCGGACGCGCCCGCGCGCAGCTTGCCGAGGCTGCGGTCGGTCAGCCGGTGCAGGCCCGACTTGAGGTCCCCGCGGCGGGCCGCGCGGATGTCCTCGGCCAGCCGTGCGTGACTGCGGCCGACGGCTCGGCCGATCCAGTGACAGGCCTCCGCAGCGGCCAGGTGCGCGCCCGGGGTCGCGCGGGCGCCGGTGGCCATGGCGACCAGGACCAGCGCGCCGTCCCCGCTGCCGAAGCGGGCGGTGAGCAGCGAGTCCCTGCGCACCTCACCGCGGTAACGCGCGGAGTCGCCGCGCACGGAGCCGGCCCGCAGGGTGTACGAGCCGTAGCGGGCGCCGTCGAGCACGGTGTCCGCGACGAGGTCCGTCAGCTCGTCGGGGTCGGCGGGCGGCAGGGTTCCGGGCTCGGCGTCGTAGGTGGGCGGGCCGTCGCCCACGTAGTTGGGCAGCGTCGCGGAACGCCGTACGGCCTCGCTGACATCGGCCGCACCGGCGTGCCTGGGGGCGTGGGCCGGGCCCACCGGGGCCTGGTCGCTGGGGATTTCGGCGCCGGGGGGTGCGATGAGGTCGCGGTCGTGGGGGGTGGGGTTGGGGGTGGGCGATGTCGGTGGTGCGGACGGGGCGGGTGGTGCGGGTGGTGCCGGTCGTGCGGGTGGTGCGGGTGCATCGGAGGGCTTGGTGGGCGCGTAGGTCTCGGTGGGCTCGTAGGTCTCGGTGGGCTCGTAGGCCTCGGTGGGCGAGGCATCCGGCGCCTGGGCGGGACGCTCAGGCGCGGGGGTCGGCGGTTGTGCGGGGAGCGCCGGCGTCGCGAGCGGCGCTTGCGCGGGTGCCGCTTGCACGGGTGGCGCTTGCACGGGTTGCGCCGGCGTCGCGAGCGGTGGTTCGGGGGCCCTGGGCGTCAGGTCCGGCGCCGGCGCCTGCGATTCGGGTGCCCGCGTCGCCGGGTCCGGCGCGGGGGCCAGCGGTTCGCGCGCGGGGGCCAGCGGTTCGGGCGCCGGGGCCAGCGGTTCGGGCGCCGGGGCCATCGGTTCGGGTGCCTGCGCCGCCGGTTCGGGTGCCCGGTTGCGCGGCAGCGGAGTCCAGGTGCGCGGGCGCGGCGGGCGGGCCGAGGGCGGCGCGGGAGGCGTGTCCTGATATCCGGGCAGGGCGCCCTGTTCCCCCTCCTCGGCCACCGTGTCCGCCGCCGACGCGAACCGGTCGTCCAAGGATTCGGGGCTCGCACCGGGTCCGGCGTCGTCGGCGGAGTCTCCGTACAACTCCCCCCACCAGTCGTCCCCGTGGCCTGCGGTGCCCTCGCGCCTGTCCCCCTGCTGGCTCATGCCCCTATTGTCCACCGCAGGGGGCGTACGAAAACGGGGCATCCCGAAAATTCTCGGCGCGCGGCCCTCCCAGCGGTGCTCAGCAGGGGGACATCAGGACGGCTCCTCGAGCGCCGGATCCCGCGCCGGCCGGCGGCCCGGCACCGACCAGCCCTGGGAGCGGCGCGCACCGGCGCCCCCGGCGCCGACGGGGCCGCACGCGCCGCCCCCCCCGACAAAACGCAGACCGGCGACGGCCGGGGCGAGACGGCGGCCCACGGCGGCCGGATGACGGTCCGTCTCCTCGTCCAGCCAGGACAAGGTGCGCTCCCGCGCGGACGTCTCGCAGCGCGAAAGGAAGAACAGCAGCTGCCGCCAGGCGTACGCCGCGTCCTTCACCGCACGCGACGGGCGCGGATGGCCCGGGAGTCGGCGGATGATCAGGCAGGTCCGCGCGGAGCAGCTCCGCGCCAGTTCCTCCCAGCCCTGGCGGGGCTCGATGCCCACCCGGCTCACCGGAGTGGCGAGGTTGTGCGTGGTGAGGATCTGGGCCTGCTCGATCACCATGCCGTTGGCCGCGACGGACCACGTATCGCCGCCGGCACCCGCCCGGTGGATGCACAACTGCGCGAAGGCCTCGCGGGACGCCTTGCCGGAGGCGGACGACTCCCTTGCCCCTGCTGCCAGTTCACGGAGCGTGCCGCAGTCGATCCCGTAGTAGCGCGCGTCCAGCGAGCCGTCCAGCAGCTCCGCGGCCAGCTCGGCGACGCGCCGCAGCGTCTGCCGGGCGGGCTCCTGGCCGGCGGAGGCGACCAGTTGGGGCACCAGCTCGGCGAGCACTTCCGCCGACGGCGCCACTCCCCGGTCCACGAGGACCTCGACCGGCGCGCTGAGCGCCGGCTCGACGACCTTGCGCAGGGCCGGCGGGATCGCGGCACCGGCGGGCAGTCCGGTCTCCCGTTCCTCGGCGTTGTCGACGGGCGCGACGAGCGGTGCGACCTCCTCGGCCCCGGATGCGGGCGGCAGTCCGGCCAGTCGGCGGATCACGAGCTTGGCCAGTGCGTGGTGGGACGGAAGGGCGCCTGGCCGGCCTGTTCCGCACGCAGTGCGGCATGCCGCTGCGAGCCGGGCAGCCCGCGCTTGCGCACCGTGGACGCACAGGCGTGCCGCAGCAGACCGAGCTGCCGGGGGTCGAGATCACGCCCGGCCGCCACCTCGCCGAGTGCGGCGCGCAGGATGCCCGTATTCCCCTTGGCGCCGCGGCGCTTGCGGCAGCCCGTGTGCCGCAAGGCCAGCGCCTCGTACCGCTGGAGCAGCAGGGCGGCCCGGCGGCGCCAGCCCTCGTCCGGAGTGCGGGTGAGCACGGTTCCGGTCCGGGGGTCCTCGGCGGTCTCCAGCCACAGGCTGAGCAGTTCGTCGGCGAAGGGCCCCCAGACGGTGCGCGCCTCGCGCTGGTGCTCCACGGATTCGCCGGGCTGCCGGTGGCCGAGGGCCGCGCCGACCTCGCCGACAGTGCGCCGATGCACGGAGTCCACGGCCGGTGCGGCGCTCTCCGCCGGGCGTGGCAGGAAGCGCAGCCGGTCGGCGAACGGGGCGAGGACGCCGACCAGTTCGACTGCCTGTTCCGTCTCCCCGTGGTGCGCCGGCCAGGCCGCCGTGAGCAGCGCGGCTTCCTCGGGCAGGGCGATCCGGTAGCGGCCGCTGTCGAGCAGCGCGCCGAGCCAGGCGAGACCGGGTGCGGTCAGGGCGTACGCGAAGAGGGCGGAGCGTTGTGCCGGCACGCCGAACTCATGGGCCAGCGTCCGTTCGTACGGCTCCCGCGGTCCACCTGCGCTCGCCGCGCCCGTGGCGAAGCCGCCGCGCGCGATCTCGGGGGTCACCCAGGACGGCAGTGCGCCGACCGGTGTCCGCGAGCCGATCCGCAGGCTCCCGTCGCCATACCCGCGAGCATGACAGTCCCTCAGGGCTCCCACGCCAGCAGGTTGTTGCACAGGTCGGCCTGCTCGATGGCGTCGTCCAGCGCGTGGTGAGTGTGGCGGCGCGTCGACAGGAGCTGCCGGGGCATCGTGCCCTTGGCCACCGCCCGCAGTGGAAGGTTGGCCTTCGCCGCGTACAAGGACTTGAGGTCCAGACAGCCGGAATGCCCGAAGGGGCTCTCGCCGGTGAAGCGGAGCAGGTACCAGTAGAGGAACGTCCAGTCGTACGAGGCTGGGTAGCCGGCCATCACCGGCTGGGCGCCCGTGGCGGCCTCGCGCACCCAGGCGGTGAACTCGGCGAGTGCGGTGGCCGGTTCGGCGCCCTCGCGGACCAGGCGCGCGCGGTCGAGGCCGCTGACCGCGAGCGCCTCGGGGACGAAGTCCTCGCCGATGGGGCTCAGCTCGCGGTAGAAGGTGCGTTCCTGCGGGTCGTACGGAAGGTACGTGCCGTCGGGCTCGTGGCGGCCCGCGACCGCGGCACCGAAGCTGAGCATCGAGTACGGGCCGGGGATCGGGCCGTCCGCTTCGATGTCCACGGAGATGTACAGGCTGGGTCTGAGCTTTCGGCGGCTTCGGTGCGGCGCTGACATGCCCAGAGGGTGTCAGGACCGTGCCCCGCACGGCATCCGGATTTCCCCGCGCGACACCTCGCCCGACGGCTCGCGGAAAAACACGCGGCAGGATGTCGATTCCGGCAGGCTCTGTTCGACGCATGGGTGAGAGCACGACACCAACCCGAGAGGTGACGGACATGCCCAAGGTTCGCGTACACAACGTGACGATCTCCCTCGACGGCTTCGCCGCCGGTCTCCACCAGCGCGAGGACGCTCCGTTCGGCGACGGCGTCGGCTGGGGCGACGAGCTGCACGCCTGGTTCGTCTCGGCGTCGCAGGACGCCGCCGCGGGGAAGACCGGAATCGACGTCGACTTCTATGTCCGCGGCGATCAGAACATCGGCGCCACGATCATGGGCCGGAACATGTTCGGACCGCGGCGCGGGCCGTGGCAGGACGAGTCCTGGAGGGGTTGGTGGGGCGAGAACCCGCCCTACCACCACGACGTCTTCGTCCACACCCACCATCCGCGCCCCGCGCTGGAGATGGACGGCGGAACGACCTTCCGCTTCACCGACGAGCCTCCGGAGGCGGTGCTGCGGCGTGCGTTCGACGCCGCGGACGGCAAGGACGTCCGGATCGGCGGCGGCGCGGCGGTCATCAACCAGTACCTGCGGGCCGGGTTGATCGACGAACTCCATCTGGTCATCGCGCCGCTGCTCATCGGCCGCGGCGAGCGGCTGCTCGACAACCTGGGCGACGGGATCGAGGGCTACAAGGTGTCCGAAATGGTGAGCTCACCCACCGTCACACACGTACTCCTGGCCCGCCGCTGACGCCGCGGGGCGGGCCTCGGCTCACTCGATCCGACGAGCGGCGGCCTCGTACATGGTGGACGGGGAACGGTTGAACGCTATGGCGGCGGCAGGCGCGTGACGGTGGATCAGGTTGATCACCTGCTCGAAAAGCGCGAGTTGATCGTCCGACTGCCGCAGACCGCCGCCCACGACGACGCAGTCCCACGCATGGGACCGCAGCGCCTTCGCGACGACCGCCGCCTCCTCATCGTCTCCGTCGGGGCCGATGAGGCAGGTCTCGACTCCCACGCCGTGCTCGGCGAACGTGGCCAGGCCCTTGTCGATGGCCGCGGCCAAAGGTGCCGGGTCGAATGATCCGCCGATCCGGTACGGATCGAGTCCGACGACGAGGACGCGGGGGCTGGCGGGGGTCTCCATGGCCGCACGATAGCCGTCGTTCGGCGCGCGGATCAGGGGCGGGGCCAACACCGTTCCCCCGGTCCGCCCGGCCGAAATCCGAGTGCGCACACTTGTACGCCTCTGTCACGATGCCGGAATGTCCCACCCTCTGGAATCGCTGGTCATCCGTCACACCTACCGCATCCCCGCCCCCGCAGGGCCGGCCGGTCAAGGTGCCGTCGCCGCGCGGCAGTTGGACGGTGCGCTGATGTCCGTGGGGTTCAAGCTGTCGGCTCAGCTCCACGAGAGGCTCTCCGGGCTCGACGAGCGCGTGGTCGTCGAGGTCGCCGGGCGGACGCTCGCCGCCGTGCGGGAGCTCGTCGGCGATCACGTCCGGCACAACGCGTACTTCATCGACTTCCCCCGGAACGTGCCGGACACCCTGGACTTCTGGATGCGGTGCATCCGGGAGGCGCTCGCCGACGAGGAGACCCGCGAGGGCACCCTCAAGCAGCTGAGCTCCGGGGTGGTGAACCTGCTGACGCTGCCTTCGTACGGGCGCTACCAGCACACGTACGAGGAGATGCTCACCCACCACGACGAGCTGATCGCGGCCGCCGGGGACCGGATGACCGTGCTGCACCTCGGCGCGGATGTGGAGGCCGAACTCAGCGCGCTGTACCTGGCGTTGGCCTCCAGCACCACGCCGCTGGGCGAGTCCGTCCTCGAGGATCTGGTGCGCCTGGCCGCGCACTGCGCGGACGGCCCGCAGCCCGAGCAGATCCCGGTGCGCGAGAACCGTGCCGTCATCAACCAGGTACGCGTGAAGACGGGCGCGGCGCCCCTGCTCGACACGGTCACCGACCTGCTGCGGCTCGCGTGCTCGCTGGCGGACGGTGATGTGTCGCTGGTGGCACCCACCAGGTTCAAGAACCTGTCGCGGCCCCTGCGGCGGGCACTGCTCGCCGCTCTCGACGCGGTCGTGGCGGCCTCGCCCGCGAAGCTCGCCGATGTCGCCGGGCACCGTGAGCCGTGGAAGCGGCTCGGTGAGCGGCTGCACCCGCACGAGTACCCGCAGTGGCCGTACGCCGCCCAGGTGTTCGCGGTCGCGCGCGGTGAGCAGCGGGTGCGGTCGTTCGCGAGCCGGACCGAGGAGCTGCTCGGCGCGGGTGATCTCGCGGGGGCCGTGGAGCTGCTCAAGTCCGCGCCCGGTGTGCTGCTGCGGTCGGTGGACCGGCTGCTGCGCACGGCGGACTCGGACGAGACGCGGGCGCTCGTGCTCGACGCCGTGGCACAGACGGCTCCGCAGGTGGCGGGCCGTGTGCTGCTGTCCGTACGGCAGCATCTGCTCAACCGGGGCGACCGGCTCGAACAGGGCGGTGCGCGCCGGGTGTTCATCAACCGGCTCGGGCGTGCCTGGGTCACCGGGGACACACGGGCCGCGCTGCCGGCGGCGGCGAAGGAGCGGCTGAGCGCGGTGCTCGACGCCGAGATCGCGCGCCGGCTCCCGGACCCGGGGCCCGTCCTGGTCGACCCGGACGTTCTCGACGTCGCCCTGCCGCTCAGCGGCAAGGCGGTCTCCTCCGGGATCGGTGTGCTGCCGCGCGGCTCCGTGTCACCGGTCGAGGGTGAGCTGCTGCGCTTCTTCACGTACTGGAAGGAGCGCGAGGAGACCACCGACTACGACCTGTCGGCGGTGATCCTGGACGAGGAGTACGAGCAGGTCACCTGGCTCTCGTACACGCAGCTGACCGATGTCGAGGGCCGGCACTCCGGTGATGTGGTCGAAGCGCCCGACGGTGCTTCGGAGTTCATCGAGCTGCGTCTCGGGGCGGTGCGCGGAACGTTCATCGTGCCGCAGGTGCTGCTGTTCTCCGGCGAGAGCTTCCTGGACGTCGAGGAGTCCTTCTTCGGGTTCATGCTGCGCGAGGGTGAGCAGCAGGGCCGGCCGTTCGAGCCGCGCACCGTGCGGATGAAGTCGGATCTGCGCGGTCCGGGCCGGGTGGCGCTGCCGCTCGTGTTCCGGCGCGGCGAGGACGGGCGGTGGCGGGCGCACTGGCTGCACCTGTACCTGAAGGGCTTCCCCGCGGCCAACCGCGTGGAGGAGAACAAGGTGACGGTCGAGACGCTGCTGCGCGGCATCGTCGAGCGGAAGCAGCTCACCGTGCGCTGGCTGTTCGAGCTCATGGGCGCCGAGGTCACGGTGTGGGACGGCGGGAGTCTGCCCGAGGGTCCGGTCACGTATGTCGGGATGCGGCGCCCGGAAGGGCTGCACCCCGGGTCGCGCATTCTCACGCCGGAAAATCTGCGCGACGTGGTTCCGGCCTGACTGGTAGCGTTTTGCGCACCGGGGCCATGAAAGGGCTTCCTTCTCCACCCTCCACATCTGGGGGTTCGACGCCAGCCCTTTCGCTTTCCCCGGTGCACCGAGGCCATGAGGCGACTTCCTTCTCCACTCTCTCGAATAGGCGAATAGTCGCTTCGCTCTCCTCGGTACGGTGAGGCCATGGGACGGCTTCCTTCTCTTATCCTTCTCTGGAAAGAATTAGCCGTCCCGCTTTCCTCACCGCCCACTTGAGGCCCCCCGGGAGCGCTGGCGGGGGGCTCCTGGCGCCGCGC
>NZ_JAEIMH010000008.1:53716-54642 GCF_016464295.1 Streptomyces sp. N35
CCTTCGCGGAAAGAATTTCCCCCCCCCTCTTCCCCCCCCCCCGACTGGGGCCCCGGGCCAGCTGCGGCCGGGGGCCTCGTCGTGCCTCGCTAGGCTGACCGCCCATGGGCGAGATCGTGGTGGTGCGCGAGGGCTCGGGGCCCGAGGTCCTGCTGGTGCACGGCGGGGCGGGTCCGCGGACGACCTGGGGCACTCTCGCGCCGCTGGCCGAGCGGTGGACGCTGGCCCGTGTGCATCGCCGGGGCTATCCGCCGAGCCCGTCTCCCGAGCGGGGCCAGGACTTCGAGGTCGACGCCCTGGACCTGGCGCCGCTGCTCGCGGGCCGCCCGCACGTCGTCGCCCACTCCTACGGGGTCCTCGGCACGCTGATCGCGGCCGCTGCCGCGCCCGGCCCGGTGCGCTCGCTCACCCTGATCGAGCCGCCCCTCGCCTACCTCGTACCGGACGATCCCGACGTGGCACGGCTCGAGCGCATCGGCCACGCGGTGCTCTCGTACGGGATGGATGCGGATCCGCAGACGCTGCGGGAGTTCCTCCGTATCGCGGGCGCGTCCGTGGATGAAGGGCCGCTGCCCGAGGGCGTGGTGGCCGGGGTGCGGCGGGCGCGGGGTGCCCGGCTGCCCGGCGAGGCGCGCCCCCGGCTCGACGCGCTCCGGGAGGCCGGGGTCCCCGTGCTCGTGGTGTCCGGGGATCACGCGGCCGCGCACGAGCGGATCTGCGACGCGCTCGCGGCCGCACTCGGCGGTGAGCGCGGTGTGCACCCGGGGGCGGGTCACTTCGTCGCGCGGGCGCCGGGCTTCGCCGAGCACCTCGCGGCCTTCCTGCACCGGCACGCCGCGTAGCAAAAGGTCACCCGCGGCGGCCCCCCCCCCCCCCCCGAGGGGCCCCGCGCGGCGGCCGTGCGGGGGGGGGGGGGGAGGGGGCCG
>NZ_JAEIMH010000008.1:54652-55964 GCF_016464295.1 Streptomyces sp. N35
CGCCGGGCGGCCCCACCCCCCACGGGAAGGACGCCCGGCGGACCGGTCTTGCGGGTGACGGAGGTCAGCGCACGTCGTACGCGCGGACCACCGTCTGGGTGACGGAATTGCCGTGGGTGTCGGTCAGTTCGGTCTTCAGCCAGACCTGCTTGCCCGACGCTCCCGCGTGATCCACCGTCGCGGTGCGGGTGTCACCCGAGCCGGAGATCTTCGCCTCGGTCCAGGTCGCGCCCTGGTCGTAGGAGTACGAGAGCTTCGCCGACTCGATGGCGCCCGGGGTGTAGCCCGCGTGCCCGGTGACGCTCAGGCCGATCTTCTGTCCGTCCTCGGCGGCGAGGGTCTTCAGGCCGTCCTCGGGCAGCGTGTAGCGCGGGAAGAGGATGCCGAGGCCCTGCGAGTACACCGACTCGTCGAGCTTCGAGCGGAACTTCCAGGTGGTCTGCATCTCCTGGGAACGCTTCCAGACCTGCGCCGGGGCGCCGATCTTCTGCAGGTACTGGGTGAGTTCGTACGTGGCCTCCTCGGCCGGTACGTCGAAGACACCGAACGGATACCCGGACTCGCCGATCAGCTCACCGTCCTTGCGGAGCGCCAGACCGCCGATATCGCCGAACGCGCCCTGTTCACCGCTGTGTTCACGGTCTCCGTAGACGGCCGAGTCGAATCCGATCAGGTTGCCCTGACGCTCGGCCGCAAGCGTCTGCCCGCCCTTCTCGTCGAGCCGGGCGCGCGGCGTGATCACTCCGTCGTACCAGCTCTCGGCGCGGGACGAGCCGGGCTTGTAGGTGCGGGTCCTGTCGACCATGAACTCGCCGAACGGGAAGGAGCTGGACAGCGAGCGCTGCCAGGCCGCGTCGTCCTCGGTGGAGTAGAACTCGGTGCGCCTGCCGGGCGCGGGGACCGTCTCGATGTCGCCGAAGAAGAACGCACGGCCGTCGGGGCGGAGCGTGGAGACCGTGTCGATGTAGTCGCCGGCCACGCCCATCGCGTGATAGGTCGTGTCGACCTTGCCGAGGCGGCTGTCGCGGACGCGGTGGGTGCGGTCGCGGTGCACCGAACCCTCGTCCGGGAACGACAGGTTGTACATGTAGGGGCTCTTCGCGGTGCCCTTCCAGGCCAGGGTGACCTCGCCCCGCGCGAGCCGGGCGAGCAGTTCCTGTGCCTCACCGGTCTGTACCGCGAGCGCGGGCAGGGTGCCGCCGGTGAAGCCGGCGGCCGGGTACCAGCGGCCCGGTGCCTCGCGGTGGACGAGGGGGGGGGGGGCGCCGGCCCTCTGCGCGGTGGGGCTCCCGGCCCCCCCCCCGGGGGCGCC
>NZ_JAEIMH010000008.1:55974-63877 GCF_016464295.1 Streptomyces sp. N35
GGCGCCGCCTTCCTGCGCGTTGCGCACCACGGCCCCCACCGAGGTGCTGCCCGCCGGAAGCCCGCCCATCGCGATCTTGTCCTTGACGCCGGCGGCCGCGAGCTCCTCGGGCGTACCGGACTTGGCGTCGACGAGCTGCGCCTTGCCGGTGCCGTCCAGGTTCACGGACGTGGTGGACGCCGTGGTCGGGTGCAGCACCGGGCCGCCTTCGACCTTCAGCTCGTCGAGCAGCGGTGCCGCCGCCCGCCAGTGGCTGCCCCACTCGAACTCGCCGTCGTCCGCGCGGCCTTCGACCGAGGCGTAGTACGAGCGGATCGTGCGGCCGCCGGAGGCCGTACCGCCGTGCCACCAGTTCTCGCCCCACGTGCGGCTGAACTCGAGGGTGGCGCCGCGCGATTCGATCGGGCGGTCGGTGTCGACGGACAGCCGGTGCGCCTTGCGGGCGTCCAGGACGATGGTGGTGTCGCGCTGCAGGTCGATCTCCGGGCGCGCGAGATAGGTGAGGGAGTCGGTGGCCGTGGCGCCCTCGCCCGCGTCGGGGGTGGTGAGGTAGCCGGTCAGGAAGTAGGAGCCGGCCCGCAGTTCGTACGTGAGGTCCGTGGCGCCCTCGTTGAAGCGCCGCTCGCCCTTGTGGACGTCGGTGGAGACCACGTCGACCGAGGAGGCGCCGTCCGCGGGCTTGCCCAGGCGGTCGATCATCTTGATCCGCAGGGTGACGGTCTCGGGTTGGATGTAGAGCGCGAACGGCGTGGAGACGGTGGTGCCGCGGCTGGTCGCGACGACCCGTCCGGTGAGGTCGCCGTACTGGTTGGCGGCCAGGCGTGCGGTCGGGTCGATGGTCAGCGGGACCTTGACCGTGGCGCCGGCGGGCACCGTCACGGAGCGCTTGTCGAACTTCGCGACCGTGGAGCGGACGCGCGTGCCGTCGTTGCCCGTGACGCCTTCGACGGCGAGGTCGAGACGGACCGGCTGGTCGGAGTTGTTGGTGTACGGGACGTCGACGGTGGTCCGGTCGCTGTTGTCCTGCGGCCAGTTGAAGGTGCCGGCCTGCAGCGTCGGCGAGGAGATCACCTGCTGGTCGACGGCTCCCTTGACGTCGAGCAGGCCGCCGCCCGTCTCACGGACGTCTCCCGTGACGTCCGTGTCGGCGGAGGAGACGAGGGCGGCCTTGATCTGCTGCCCGCTCCAGTCGGGGTGGCGCTGCTTGAGGATCGCGGCGGCGCCGGCGACATGCGGGGTCGCCATCGACGTACCACTCATGGACTGGTACGCCAAGTCCCCGCGTCCGCCCGCGTTCGCGGCGGAGATCGCCACGCCGGGCGCGGTGATCTCGGGCTTGAGGGTGTGGGTGCCGAGGACCGGGCCGCGGCTGGAGAAGTCGGCGGAGACGTTCTCGCGGTCGACGGCGCCGACGGTGAGGACGCTCGGGGCGCAGCCGGGTGAGGAGACGGTGTTGTGTCCCGCGCGGCCGATGTTGCCGGCGGCGATCACGAACAACGTGCCGGTCTTCTGGGCGAGTTCCTCGGTCGCCTGGCTCATCGGGTCCGCGCAGTCGCTGGGGTCGCTGGTGCCGAGGCTCATCGAGACCACGTCGGCCTTGGCGTCCACGGCGGCCCACTCCATGCCCGCGATGATCCACGAGAGGAGACCGCTGCCGGAGTCGTCGAGGACCTTGCCGCTGAGCAGTTCGGCGCCGGGCGCGACGCCCTTCTTCTTGCCCTCGCTCGCGGCGCCGGAGCCGCCGACGGTGGAGATGGTGTGGGTGCCGTGGCCGTCGCGGTCCTCGGCGGTGTCCGAGTCGGTGAAGTTCTTCAGCTCGGTGACGCGGCCCTTGAGGTCGGGGTGCTCGGCGTCGGTGCCGGTGTCGAGTACGGCGACCTTGGTGCCCTTGCCGTCGTAGCCGGCGGCCCAGGCCTCGGGGGCGTGCACCTGCTGGGTCGACTTGTCGAGGGTCGTCTCGACCTTGGCGTCCAGCCAGAGCTTCTCGAGGTCGCTGCCGGCCCGGGATCTGGGGCTGGTGAGGTCGGCCCAGAAGTCGGCGGCCTTCTCCTTGTCGGCGCTCAGCGCCACACCGTCGACCACGTCAAGGACGCGCTCACGCTCGGCGCCGCGCGGGGTGGCGGGCACGGAGCGGGCCACGGACCTGTCGTACAAGGCGATCAGGGGAAGGGACTTGGCGCTCGCGTCGTCGTAGCCCTGGCGTATCAGGGCGGTGACGTTGAAGAGCTGCTCGTCGACCTTGCCCGCGGCCAGCGCATCGGTGGCGCCTTCGGGATAGACGTACAGGTCCTTGCCGCTCTCGCGGGTCTGCAGGAACGGCACCGTGCCGTCCTCGCGCGGCAGCGCGGTGGCGGCGCTGCGGCCCGCACCGTTCGTCGTCACCAGGACCCGGTCACCGGTGATCAACGTGACGGTGCGCGGCTGTGCGCCCTGCACCTCGGAGCGTGCGGCCTGGCTGCCGACCAGCGGCCGGTCCTCCTGCCGCGGCGCCGCCGCGGAAGGCGTCGCCAGAGTTGCGGCCAGCGTGGCGGCGGTGGCCACCCCCAGGGCCTTTCGGGATATCCGGCGCATACCTCTCCCTCACATGGAACTGCGGTGGCGACACATTGGCAGAGAGGCCCCTGGTGCAGGGATGATGTGGACGGGCGGGTTCCCGCCGTGGCTCTTTCCCGCCACGGAGGGGTCTGTCCGGCGGTCGCGTACGTGGCCGTGGACCGGTCAGGCGGAGGGGCCGTATCCGGTCGGGGGTTGGATCTGTACGTGGGTGAGGGGTAAGCGCGAATGCTGGGGGCCATAGGTCTGGACGAGGCGCAGGAGACGGCTTACCGCGCGCTCGTGATGCTCGGCGCGGCCGATGTCGCCGATCTCGCGCACCGGCTCGCGCTGGCCGAGGTGGAGACCGAGCGGACGCTGCGCCGGCTCGAACACCACGGTCTGGCCGCCCAGTCCACCGCACGCCAGGGCCGTTGGGTCGCCGCTCCCCCGGGCGTCGCGCTCGGTGCCCTGCTCACCCAGCAGCGCCATGAGCTGGAGCAGGCCGAGCTGGCGGCGGCGCTGCTCGCCGAGGAGTACCGCGCCCAGGTCGACGAGCCGTCCGTGCACGATCTCGTCGAGGTCGTCACCGGTGCGGGCGCGGTGGCCCAGCGCTTCCTCCAGCTCCAGCTCGGCGCGGCCCAGGAGGTCTGCGCGCTGGTCACCGGGCGCCCGACGGTGGTGTCCGGGTACGACAACAACGCCGAGGCGCAGGCGACGGCGCGTGGCGTGGCGTATCGCGTGATCGTCGAGCGGGCGGTGCTCGATCTGCCGACGGGACTGCTCGAACTCTCCACGGCCCTGCGCCGCGACGAGCAGGTACGGGTCGTGGACCGGGTGCCGACCAAGCTGGTCATCGCCGACCGCACCCTGGCCATGGTCCCGCTCACCTCACGCGACGCGGAGCCCGCGGCCCTTGTGGTGCATGCGAGCGGGCTGCTCGAGTCGCTCTACGGCCTGTTCTCCTCCGTATGGCGCGAGGCGCTGCCGCTGCGGCTCGGCGAGGACGATGCGCTGTACGCCGAGGAGTCCGACGGCCCGGACGCCACCGACCTCGAGATCCTCTCCCTGCTCCTGGCGGGTCTCACGGACGCGAGCGTCGCCAAGCAACTCGACCTGGGGCTGCGGACGGTGCAGCGCCGCGTGAAGCGTCTGATGGAACTGACCGGGGTCACGACGCGGCTGCAGCTGGGCTGGCACGCGTACGAACGGGGTTGGGTGGCGCGGTAGTCGGCGCGCGCGCTCTCGTTCCTCGGACCTAGGGCCCGTGTCGGGCGGATGCCCGATGCGCGACGGCCTGCGCGGTGCGAGGGTCGGCTCATGACCGGATTCAGCGCTGTCGAGCGCGCGTACCTCAAGAGCCAGCATCTCGGCCGGATGGCGACCGTCGACCGGAAAGGCCAGCCTCAAGCCAACCCCGTGGGGTTCTTCCTCCAGGACGACGACTCGATCCTCATCGGCGGATTCGCGATGGGCGAGTCCAAGAAGTGGCGGAACCTGCAGGGCAATCCGCGGATCTCGCTGGTCGTCGACGACATCGTGAGTGTGCGCCCGTGGAAGGTGCGCGGGGTCGAGATCCGCGGGGTCGCGGAACTCCTCGTGGGGCCGCATGAACTGGGGGCGCACTTCAGTCAGGAAGTGATCCAGATCGTCCCGGAATGGGTGCACAGCTGGCGCCTCGAGGACGAGTGAGCGCCGGGCGGCGGCGGGTCAAGACGGCAGGGGAGCAAGGGAGTTGTGGCACGCGGGAGGTGCCCGCACACGCGATTGACACATGAACAAAGCTCGGCTTAGGTATGCCTTACCTAAGTGCCGCCACCCCTGCGGTGCTCATGACGTGAAAGGTGCTCGTATTCATGCGTGCGCTTCTGCTTTCCCGTGCCTCCGTACGGATCGGCGTCCCCGCCCTCGCCGCCACCGCGCTGACCGTCGGCCTCGCCGGTTCCGCCTCGGCGGCGACCGCGACCCGCACCGTCACCGACGGCGGTACGACGTACAACCTGACGCTCAACGCGCCGGACACCCTCAGCGCGAGCGGCGAGGTCATCACCGTGACCGGCAGCGGTTACAACACCGCGCAGGGCGTGTACGTGGCGCTGTGCAAGATACCGGCGGCCGGCGCCAAGCCCGGTCCGTGCCTCGGCGGCCAGGACGAGACCGGCACGACCGGCGCCTCGCACTGGGTGAACAACCTGTTCGGCGGCACCGTGGCCAACAGCTCCAAGTTCACCGCGGGCGGCTCCTTCTCGGCGAACATCTACGTGCACCCCGTCATCAACGACCAGGTCGACTGCACCGTGGACGAGTGCGCGATCTTCACGAAGGCGGACCACTTCGACGCCGAGGACCGCAAGTACGACGTGGCGGTCCCGGTCACCTTCGAGTAGTCCCACCGGACTTCCGGAGTCCCCCCACCTCGTCCGGCAGTCCCGCATCGCCCCCGGCGCGGGGTCCGAGTCACGCTCGGACCCCGCGCCACACCCACGTGCGCCACACCCACGTGCGCCACACCCACGTGCGCCACACCCACGTGCGCCACACCCACGTGCGCCACACCCACGTGCGCCGCCCGCACGTCCGCCTTCGACGAGGAACCCATGACATCGATATCCACGCCAACCGGCCGGCGCCCCAACCGTCGTAGACGTACGGCCGCCGCCCTGACCGCCGCCGCGCTCGTGCTCGGCGGATCCGTCACCGGCCTGACGCTCTCCGGCCCCGCGGCCGCCGCCGACCCGGCCGGGACCGGGCTCGGCAGGAGCGGCCAGAAGCTCACCGTCGCCAAGTCCGCCGACCTGGACCCGGCCGGCGAGACGGTCCACGTCACGGGCGAGGGGTACGACGAGTCCAAGGGCATCTACGTCGCCTTCTGCAAGGACAACGGCGACGACCGCGTGCCCAGCCCCTGTGTCGGCGGCGCGGCCACCTCGGGCGGCGCGAAGTCCTCGGCGTGGATCGTGCCGAAGGGGGACTCCAACGCCGGTGAACTCGCCACCGAGTACGGGGCGAACGGCTCCTTCGCCGTCGATCTGGAGCTCAAGGCGAAGGACAGCGGGCTCGACTGCACGAAGGTGACCTGTTCCGTCATCACCCGCGTCGACCACCGCGCGGCCGGCGACCGGTCGCAGGACGTCCGGATCCCGGTGACGTTCAAGGGCGCGGGCCCGGTCGATCCCGGCGAGGGCGTGGACGTCCCCGAGGGGACGGTGAGTTACCAGGCGGACGACACGTTCCGGACGAGGACAGCCGGCGTGCCCCGGGACCTCCTGGTCCACCCGGAGTCGAAGAAGCTGTACGTGGGCTCCGACAACGTGCCCGACACCGCGGACGTCAACGAGTCGGGCCTGTACGTGCTCGATCCCGCCACCGGCGCGGTCAGGGACCACATCCAGAAGGGCCCCCGGGCGAACGGCGACATCAGGGAGATGACCGTCTACCGCTTCGCCGGGCCGCTCGCCGGTGACGGTGTGGTCTTCCAGTACTTCGTCAGGGGCCTGGGCACGGCGAAGGACGGCGACGAGAACGCCTCCGGCGTCTGGCTCCCGGGCACCACCGTGCACGATGTCAGCGCCGGGCCGAGCGCCGGCAGCACGCTCATCGCCCAGGGCTCCGAGCTCAGCGAGGTGGAGACCGCGACCGGCGTCGTCCGGCGGACCCTGACGCTCCCCGGCGGCAACCGGTTCGCCTTCGACAAGGAGCGCAGGGCCGTGTGGTTCGCCGACGGCGGGGCCACCGGGAACAAGCGCGTGTACCGCGTGAACACGGACACGTTCGAGGTGGACAGGACCGTCGATGTCCCTGCCACCGGCGAGCACGAGCGGTTCATCGAGGTAGACCCGGCCACCGGCTCCGTCTGGTACAGCCACGGCACTGATGTGCACGTTCTGAGCAAGGACGGGGAGCTCATCGGGAAGGTGGCCGGCGACGGCGTCGACCACCCGCAGGACGCCGCCTTCTCCGGCGACCGCGCGGCGGTGGCCTGGCGCGACCCGCACCCGTCCAACAACCCTGCTGCCGACGGCACCGACTCGGTGATGACGTACGACACGGAGAAGCTGACGGAGATCTCGGAGCCGGTCACTTTCCCCTTCATCAGCGCCTCGACCTCGACCAGTGTCGAAACCACCGACGGCGGCGCGGTCCTGTACGTCGGCGATCCGGCCGGCACGGTCACCCGCTATGTGCGCCGGACCTCCCCCAGGATCACCCAGGCCCCCCAGGACCTCTCCGTCGAGTCCGGCGACGCCGTGACCCTCACGGCGAAGGCCGAGGGCGAGCCCGAACCGACCGTGCAGTGGCAGGTCAGCCCCGACGGTGGCCAGACCTGGAAGAACGTCGAGGGCGCGCGCACGGGCACCTTGGACTTCGCCGCGAAGGCCGCCCAGGACGGTTACCGGTACCGCGCCGAGTTCAAGAACGCGGCCGGCACGACCCGTACCGCCGCGGCCACACTCACCGTCGACGCCGAGTCCACGACGGGTGGTTCGGGCGACGGCGGCACGACCGGCGGCAGCGGCGGCGAGGAGCCCAACGGCACCGGCACGGCCGGCGGACCCGAGGGCCAGCAGCTCACGGTGACGCCGGTGCGTGAACTCGCCGCGGAGGACCAGAAGATCAAGGTCTCCGGCACCGGCTACGACGAGCACAAGGGCATCTACGTCGCCCTCTGTGTCGACAACGGCGCCGGTGAGGTCCCCACTCCCTGTGTCGGCGGTGCCGACATGACCGGCAAGGGCGGCGCATCGGCCTGGATCGACTCGGACCCGCCCGCGGGCCACGAGGACGCCACCCAGCCGTTCGGCGCGGACGGTTCGTTCGAGGTCGAGCTGACCGTGGACGCCAAGGACGAGTACACCGACTGCACGAAGACCCGCTGTGCGGTCGTCACGCGCGCCGATCACACGGCGGCCGCCGACCGTTCCGCGGACGTACGCGTCCCGGTGGACTTCAAGGGCGGTGCCGGCTCCGGGTCGGGCGGCCCGGACTCGGCCGGCGGTTCCGACTCCACGGGCGGATCCTCGGCGGGCTCCGTCGGCGGTACGGGTACGGGCGGCCCGGGCCCCGGCTCGCTCGCCTCGACCGGGGTGACCGTCGCGTCGCTCGCCGGTGCGGCCGCGCTGCTTGTCGCGGGCGGCTGGTACGCGGTGCGCCGTACGCGACAGCGTGAGGGTGAGGCGGACCCGGTCTCGTAGGGCGGGCGCGGACCCGGTCTCGTAGGACCGGCGCCGACTCGACCTCGTAGGGCGGGGACGGGCGCCGACTCGACCTCGTAGGACGGGAGTTGGCCCGCCCCGACAGGACGGGCGTTGGCTCGCCGGGTGGCGGCCCGGCGAGCCGGCTCCTCGGGGGGGGGTCGCGCGCCCCGGGGGAG
>NZ_JAEIMH010000008.1:63887-93884 GCF_016464295.1 Streptomyces sp. N35
GCGCGCGGGGGGGCGGCCGGGCGGCCCGGCCCCTCGGGCGGCTGCCCGGCCCGGGAGAGTCCCTTCGTCCCTTCGCGGGACTACAGGACTCCTTCCAGGCCGAGCAGCCGCTCCTTGCGTTCCAGGCCGCCCGCGTAGCCGGTGAGCGTGCCGTCGGAACCGATCACTCGGTGGCAGGGGCGCACGATGAGCAGCGGGTTGGCGCCGATCGCGCCGCCGACCGCACGGACGGCCGCACGCGATGCCCCGATGGTGCGCGCGATGGCGCCGTACGTGGTGGTGGCGCCGTAGGGGACGGCGTCGAGCGCCGCCCACACCTGCTCGCGGAAGGCCGTGCCCTCCGTGCGGAACTCCAGGTGGAACTCCTCGAGTTCACCCCGGAAGTACGCGGCGAGCTGCCGCTCGGCATCGGCGAAGGCCTCCGGCCTGCGGACCCAGCCGTCCTGGACGGTGCGTCCGCCCTTCTGCCCCGGTACGGAGAGCGAGCTGAGCGCGCCGCTGCCGTCCCCCGTCAACAGGAGCTCACCGAGAGGGCTTTGGACGGTGGTGTAGTACACGGTGGTGCGGGACGTGGTCATCGCTGGGATTCCTTCTCGGTACGGTCGGTCCACAGGTGGCGGTGGGCGTAGGAGCGCCATGGACGCCAGGTGTCCGGGGACGGTTCGTCCGGCGGTGCGACATCGGGGTCGCCGAGCGCGCGCATCCGGATGAGGGCCGCGGTGCGGGGCTCCACCCCCTCGACGGCGCGCAGCACCGCCTCGGCATCGTCCCTGTCCGCTCCCGGATCCAGTCGTACGCAACCGTCGGCGAGCGCCTTCGCGAGCGGCAACGCGTCGGCGAGCAGGGCGGGTTCGGGGAACAGGTGGGTCAGGGTGCCGCAGGGGTTGGCCAGCGGGGTGCCGTACTCCGCGAGCACCCGCCGCGCCTCCTCGCGGCCGAGCACGGCGCGCAGGGCGAACTCCTCGGGGTCCGCGGCGCCGGGCGAGCGCAGACCGGGCCGCCGCGCGATCAGCTCGGCCAGGCGCGCGTCGTCGGTGAGGCGCTCCTCGACGGCGTACGGATCGGCGTCCAGGTCGAAGAGCCGGCGCAGCCGCTGCACCGCGGTGGTGAGGTCGCGCAGATCCGTGAGGTGGATCCGGGCCTCGAGCCACGGTCCGGGTGCGAGCTCGTCGACGGCGGCGATACCGGTGCCGTGCGGGAGACGGAGCGTGCGGCGGTACGTGCGGGCGCCGGGCTCTCCGACGACCTCCTCGATCCGGTCGATGGCCTCGGCGGCGAGCAGATCGAAGACGGAGGCGGCGTGGTACGGGCCCCGGTAGGCGAGCCGCAGTGGGACTCCCGCGCCGCTCGCCGCGACCTTGGCGGTCTTGGTGCCGGTCTCCGTGCGCAGCTCGCTCGGGGTGCGGGCGTAGATCTGGCGGATGGTGTCGTTGAACTGCCGCACGCTGGCGAATCCGGCCGCGAAGGCCACGTCCGTGACGGGGAGCACGGTGGTCTGCAGCAGGACGCGGGCGGTGTGGGCGCGCTGGGCGCGGGCCAGGGCGACGGGTCCCGCGCCCACCTCGGCCGTGAGCTGGCGCTGCACCTGCCGGGAGCTGTAGCCGAGGCGGGTCGCGAGGCCGGGGACGCCCTCGCGGTCCACGACCCCGTCGGTGATCATGCGCATGGCGCGGCCGACGACATCGGCGCGTGCGTTCCAGTCCGCCGAGCCCGGGACCGCGTCGGGGCGGCAGCGGCGGCAGGCGCGGTAGCCGCCGCCCTGGGCCGCGGCGGCGGGCGGGGAGAAGTGGGCGTTGTGCCGCTTGGGGGTGGTGGCCGGGCAGCTCGGGCGGGAGTAGATGCCCGGGGGCGCCACGGCGAAGAAGAACTCCCCGTCGAAGCGGGGGTCCCGGCTGCGTACGGCTTCATATGCCGTGTCCTGGTCGATCACGTTTCCAGTGTGCGCTGTCCTCGCCGGGGCGGCTGGCGGGAATCGGACATGGCACTGGGGGTGTCGTCGTCCCTTCTGAGGTCCCGGCGAAAAACACTTGGCGCCGCACCGGTCCGCCGGGTTACCTTTCATCCGTCGAGCCGAGGACCACACGGTCAGCGGCTGTCACACACACTTTGGATCAATGGGAGGTGGGCCTGATGACTGTCATCGCGACGGAAGCTGTCCGCATGTACGTCTCCACCCACCCCGTGGCCACCGGCTGATCCTCCGCACCGCGCGTGTCGCCGGGGCCATCCCTTTCGAAGGGCTCCCCCGAGTTGAACTCGTCCGACCGTTCCACCCACACCACCACCTCTTCCCCTGACTCCCTGATCTCGTACGGCTGGGACACGGAGTGGGACAACACCTTCGCGCCGTACGCCGAGCAGGGCCTCGTCGTGGGCCGTGTGGTGCGCGTCGACCGCGGCCTGTGCGACATCGTGACCGTCGAGGGCACGCTGCGCGCCGACACCGCGCTCGTCACACCCCGTGACCCGCTGAAGGTCATCTGCACCGGCGACTGGGCCGCCGTCGACACCGTCGCCGACCCGCCGCTGGTGCGTGCCTACCTGCCGCGCCGTACGGCTTTCGTCCGCAACACCTCGTCCAAGCGGTCCGAGGGCCAGATCCTCGCCGCCAACGTCGACCACGCGATCATCGCGGTACCGCTGACCGGGGATCTGGACCTCGGCCGGATCGAACGGTTCCTGGCGCTCGCCTGGGAGTCAGGGGCCCAGCCGCTGATCGTCCTGACCAAGGCCGACCTGGTGCCGGACCCGACGGCTCTCTCGTATCTCGTCGACGACGTCGAGACCACCGCTCCCGGTGTCCAGGTGCTGGCCGTCAGCGCCGCCGACGGCGAGGGCATCGAGATCCTCCAGGCCGTCGTCGCCGGCGGTACGAGTGTGCTGCTCGGCCAGTCCGGCGCGGGCAAGTCCACGCTCGCCAACGCACTGCTCGGTGCGGAGGTCATGGAGGTCCAGGCCATCCGTGATGTGGACGGCAAGGGCCGGCACACCACGACCACCCGCAATCTGCTCGCGCTGCCCGGCGGCGGTGTCCTGATCGATACGCCCGGACTGCGGGGTGTCGGTCTGTGGGACGCCGAGTCCGGGGTCGGACAGGTCTTCTCGGAGATCGAGAGCCTGGCCGAGCAGTGCCGCTTCCACGACTGCGCCCATGAGGCGGAGCCGGGGTGTGCGGTGCTGGCCGCGCTGGAGGACGGTTCGCTGTCCCAGCGGCGCCTGGAGAGCTACCGCAAGCTGATCCGCGAGAACCAGCGCATCCTCGCCAAGACCGACGCGAGGCTGCGGGCGGAGATCCGCCGCGACTGGAAGCTCAAGGGCGCCCAGGGCCGTGCGGCCATGGAGGCCAAGGGGCGCAAGCTCCACTGAGGCGCCGCGCGGCGGTGTCAACCCAGCTTCCGGTACGGGGAGTTGTTGTTCACGACTCCCCGTACCGGTAGAGCCGGTGCCTGGCCGGGCACCGGGGTAGAAGGGCCCGTCGGCCGGCTGTGGCGGCCTGACCGACGGGCCCTTCGGCATGTCCCGCACACCCCCAAGGGCGCTGCATTCGTCCAATCATTGCCCCGTATATCCAAGGCTCGGGCCCTTCCGTACGGGTCCGGGACCGGGTGAGGATCGGATGTATGACCGACCTCGCCTATCTCGTCGACGTCTCCCCCGGCACCGGCACCCTGCCCCCGCGCGCCTGGCCCCCGGGCTCGGACGCGGCCCGGCTCTCCCTCGACGGAAGCTGGCGTTTCCGGCTCAGCCCGCACGCGGGCGCACCCACGGATTTCGCGGCGGACGGCTATGACGCCTCCGCCTGGGGCGAGTTGAGGGTGCCCGGTCACTGGGTGCTGCAGGGGCATGGCGCCCCCGCGTACACGAATACGCTCTATCCCTTCCCGGTCGACCCGCCGTTCGTGCCGACCGGGAATCCGACCGGCGACCATCTGCGGGTCTTCGATCTGCCGCGGGACTGGCCGGCCGGCGGCGAAGCCGTGCTGCGCTTCGACGGGGTCGAGTCCTGCGCCCGGGTCTGGCTGAACGGCACCGAACTCGGCGAGTTCAAGGGCTCCCGGCTGCCGCACGAGTTCGCGGTCGCACCGCTGCTGCGCGAGCGCGGCAATGTGCTCGCCGTACGCGTGCACCAGTGGTCGTCGGGGAGTTACCTGGAGGACCAGGACCAGTGGTGGCTGCCGGGGATCTTCCGCGACGTGACCCTGCTGCACCGGCCCGAGGGCGCCGTCCGCGACCACTCCGTGCACGCCTCGTACGACCATGAGAGCGGTGAAGGCACCCTGCGGGTCGACTGCGAACCGGCGGGCCGGGTCCTGATCCCCGAGCTGGGCATCGACACGGCCACCGGGGACAGCGCGACCGTGCCCGTCGAGCCGTGGTCGGCCGAGCAACCCCGCCTGTACCAAGGTGAGTTGGTGACGGCCGGCGAGCGGGTCCGGCTGCGGGTGGGCTTCCGTACGGTCCGGGTCGAGGACGGGCTGATCAAGGCCAACGGCCGGCCGCTGCTCTTCAAGGGCGTCAACCGCCATGAGTTCCACCCGGAGACCGGCCGGGCGCTGGATCCGCAGACCATGCGCGAAGACGTGCTCCTGATGAAGCGGCACAACATCAACGCCGTCCGCACCAGCCACTACCCGCCGCACCCCGTATTCCTCGACCTGTGCGACGAGTTGGGCCTGTGGGTGATCGACGAGTGCGATCTGGAGACCCATGGCTTCCACGCGGTGGACTGGCGCGGCAACCCGGTCGCCGATCCGCGCTGGACGCCGGCGCTGCTCGACCGGGCGGCGCGGATGGTGGAGCGCGACAAGAACCACCCGTCGGTGATCATCTGGTCGCTCGGCAACGAATGCGACACGGGCGAGGGCCTGACCGCCATGGCCCGCTGGATCCGCGACCGCGACCCGTCCCGGCCGATCCACTACGAGGGCGACCTGTCCTGCGCGGACACGGACTTCTACTCACGGATGTACGCGGATCACGCGGAGGTCGCGGCGATCGGGCGCGGTGAGGAACAACCGCTGCCGGACGGCGAGTCGGACGCCCGGCGCCGCGCGATGCCGTTCCTCCAGTGCGAGTACGCGCACGCGATGGGCAACGGTCCTGGCGGACTCGCCGAGTACCAGGAGCTGTTCGAGACGTATCCGCGGCTGCAGGGCGGCTTCGTGTGGGAGTGGATCGACCACGGCCTCGCCCACCCCGAGTACGGCTATGCGTACGGCGGCGACTTCGGCGAAGAGCTGCACGACGGGAACTTCGTCTGCGACGGACTCCTCTTCCCCGACCGGACTCCGTCCCCGGGGCTCCTCGACTTCAAGTCGGTGATCCAGCCGGTGCGGATGGACGGGGACGGCCGCGAGGGCCTCGTACGGGTGGGGCGGGCACGTTCGACGCCCGTACCGGCACGCTGCTCGCCGTCGGCGGGCTTCCGGTGGACGGGTTCGGACTCGATGTCTGGCGGGCTCCGACGGACAACGACAACGGGATGTCCTGGGTGACCGGCTCCTCGGTCGCCGCGCGGTGGCGTGCGCTGGGCCTTGATCGGATGCAACACCGCGTGGACGCGGTGGAGTTGGCGCCCGAGGCGCTGACCGTACGGACCAGGGTGGCGGCGGCCGCGAGCGATCTGGCCCTGCGCACCACGTACCGCTGGATCTCGAACGGTATCCGGCTGGCCCTCGACGTGCTGGTCGAGCCCGAGGGCGACTGGACGGTGCCGCTGCCCCGGCTCGGTGTACGGCTCGGGCTTCCGGTGGCGTTCGACCGGGTGCGCTGGTTCGGTGCCGGACCCGGTGAGGCGTATCCGGATACGGGGGCCGCGGCGATGCTCGGGGTCTGGTCGGCCGACGTGGCCGGTCTCCAGACGCCCTATGTGCGCCCGCAGGAGAACGGTGCGCGGGCGGACGTGCGGTGGCTCGAACTCACCGACGGACAGCGGTGCTTCAAGGTGGCGGAGGCGGGGTTCTCGTTCACCGCGCGCCCGTGGTCCACGGCCGACCTGGACGCGGCACAGCACCGCCCGGACCTGGTCGCGGGCGACACGCTCTGGCTGCACCTCGACGCGCGGCAGCAGGGCGTCGGGTCCGAGTCCTGCGGCCCCGGCGTGCTGCCCGGGCACCAGCTGAAGGTGGGGGACCAACGCCACCGGTTCTTCTTCCAGTTCACCGTCCGGGAGGGCGACGCGTAGCGGGTGCGAGGCCGGTCGGGCGGTTCGGGCTGCCTCATGCGAGCCCGGCCGCCCAGGCCAGTCCGCCGGCCAGGTGCGCCAGGAACCTGTCGTCCGCGTACGCCTCCTCGGCATGCCCGAGCGCCGTGTAGAACACCCGCCCCGCCCCCTGCTCCCGGCACCACACCAGCGGATGCCCGTCGCCGCCCATGCCGCCGCCTTCGCGGTCGTACGAGGACTCGTCGGCGTGCGCGAGGATGCGGGCGTCGGCGGGGCGGCGGTCGAAGTCGTACCACTCGTCGGTGAAGTCCCAGTGCCGCGGCAGGTGTCGCGTCGCCGGATGGGTCCGGTCGACGACGTCGACGCGGCCCGGCTGGTAGGCGGGGTGGCGGGTGAAGCGGGCGCCGAGCAGGTCGCCGTAGTAGGGCCAGGAGTACTCGGTGCAGGCGGCCGAGTGCACCCCGGCGAATCCGCCGCCGCCCTCGACATAGGACCGCAGGGCCCTGCGTGCCGTCTCGGTCAGGATGTCGCCGCTGGTGAGCAGGAAGACCACGCAGGCGTAGCGGTCGAGGTCCCCTTCGAGCGCGCTCGGGTCCTCGGTCAGGTCGGCCCGGCCGCCCTGCTCGGCGAGCAGCGCGGTCACGGCCGCGGCGGCAGCGGGGATCGCGTCGTGACGGTAGTCGGTGGTGCGGGTGCAGAGCAGGACGCGGGCCATGGGCGCTCCAGAGGGGTCCGGCACGGTCGGGCGGGCAGCACTGTACGGCGGCGCGGGCCGGTCGCGTACGGCGACGACGCGGCCGGGCGCGTACGGCGACGACGCTGGTCGGGCGCGTACGGGGACGACGCTGGTCGGTCGCGTACGGCGGCGACGCTGGTCGGGCGCGGACGGCGCGGGCCGGTCGCGTACGGCGACGGCGCGGGTCAGTGGTGTACGGCGGCGGCACGGTCGGGCGCGCTTACGGCGGCGGCACGCATCAGTCGCGTACGGCGACGGCGGCCGCGTACCCGTGCGGCGCCCGTACGTCGGTGAGCGTCCAGCCGGGTACCGGCAGCGGATCCGCGGCGGCCCCCACCACGGTCCGCGCGAAGCCCCCGCCGCCCAGGCCCTCCCCGGTGCCCTTGAGGTAGGCCTCCTTGCGGGTCCAGCAGCGCGCGAACGCGAACGGGCGCTCCTCTGCGGGGAGTTGTGCCAGGAACCCGCGCTCGTCCGGGTGCAGGGTGCTCGCCACATCCGCCACGGTCCGCGCTCCGGGCAGGGCCTCGACGTCGACACCCACCGGGGTCGCGGCCAAGGCGATCAGCGCCAGGCCGTGTGTGTGCGAGAGCGAGAAGTGCAGCGGGGGCGCGGCGGCGGACCCGGGGCGGGCCTGCGGGCTTACGGCCTCGTGCCGGCCGTACGTCCCGGCGAGCACCGGCCTGCCGTGCGGACCGCCGCAGCCCGGGCAGTCCTCGCGGGTGAAGCGCACGGCCAGGGGGTCCTCGCCGAGGCAGGCGCCGATCACCACCCGCAGCGCGGTGTGCGCGGCCACATAGGTCTCACGGTCCGCCTCATGACGGAAGGCCCCGGCTCTGCGGTGCTCGGCGGCGTCGAGCACCGGCGCATACCCCGCCAGGCCGCGCACGGCCCAGACCTCGGGGTCCTTGGGTGGTGCGGTCGGCAGCGGTGCGGCGCCGAACGGGCTGGTATCGATCACCCGGCCGACTCTAATGGCGCGCCGAGGTGCGGCGCAGGGCCACGAAACAGGCGGGGACCCGGGGGCGCGTCCGTCTCGGCCAGAACCGAGGAACCCTCGGTACCGAGCAGGTCGAGCCCTGCCGCGCCCCAAGAGGGGGGAGGCAGGGCTCGGACCCGACGGGACGGAACCGTGGATCCGACCGGACCAGGAAGGCGCGTGTCCGATTCGTTCAAGACGCGGGGAGCCGGCCCGCCCTACGGTCGAGGCATGACTACGCACACCACACCCACACCACGTTTCGACATGATCGGCATCGTCGTCTCGGACATGGCCGCGTCCGTGGCCTTTTACCGGAAGCTCGGGCTCGACTTCGCCGAAGGAGCCGAACAGCAGCCGCATGTGGAGGTGACGCTGCCGGGCGGACTCCGGTTCGCCCTGGACACGGAGGCCACGATCCGGTCCTTCATGCCCGCATGGCAGCCGCCGGCCGGGGGCGGGCGGATCGGACTCGCGTTCCTGTGCGCGAACGCGGCCGACGTCGACGCCCAGTACGAGGCGCTGACGGCGGCCGGCGCCGGCACGGAGCTCAAGCCGTTCGACGCGTTCTGGGGTCAGCGGTACGCGACGGTCCTCGACCCCGACGGCAACGGCGTGGATCTGTTCGCGCCGCTCGAGCCCCGGGACTAGGGCGCCTCTTTCGGATCTTGCCGGGGGCGCGGGGTCCGGCACGCGCATCTGCCGCGTTGTCGTCAGTCGCCGGCGGCCCGTTCGCGGCCCCACTCCCCCAGCGGCTCGAGGGCCTTGTTGAGGCGGGTGCCGTCCTCCGTCAGGGAGTACTCGACGCGGGGCGGCACCTCGTCGTAGGAGACGCGGCGCACGATGCCGTCCTCCTCCATCTCGCGCAGGTGCGAGGCGAGCACCTTCTCGGTCACGCCCGGCACCAGGCGGCGCAGCTCGCCGAAGCGGCGGTGCGGGCGGTCGTGGAGGGCCCAGAGGATCAGCACCTTCCACTTGCCGCCGATCACCTCCATCGCAGTGTCGATCCCGCACACGTGTCCGTCCGGCTTGCCCGGCCGGTTCAGCGTCGTCATGCCCCACCCCTCCCACCTGCTCGCTCACCCCAGGGTAACCACCCACTCCCAAGTGCGTACTTGATCACCTTTCGGGCCGGGGAGAGGCTGACGGCATGACACAGAACATTGCCGAAGTACCTGCGAAGACCCCTGTGACCCTGCTCGGCCTGGGTGCGATGGGCACCGCCCTGGCCCGCACCTGGCTGGCGGCCGGTCATCCGCTCACCGTCTGGAACCGCACTGCCGCTCGTGCGGAGGTGCTGGCCGCCGAAGGCGCCAAGGTCGCCGACAGCGCCGCCGCCGCGGTGGCCGCGAACCAGTTGGTCGTCGTCGTCCTGCTGGACGACGCCTCGGTGGACGAGGCACTGGGCGGTGCCGACCTGGCCGGCAAGGACGTGGTCAACCTGATCACCAGCACCCCCGCACAGGCGCGTGCCCGTGCGGAGTGGGCACGTGAGCGCGGCGCACGTTACCTGGACGGCGGCATCATGGCCGTACCGCCGATGATCGGTGTCCCGGAATCCGGCGGGTACGTCTTCTACAGCGGATCGCAGGAGCTGTTCGACGAGCACCGGGAGACGCTCGCGGTTCCCACCGGGGCCACTTACGTCGGCGACGACGCGGGGTTCGCGGCGCTGCATGACGTGGCGCTCCTGAGCGCGATGTCCGGAATGTTCGCCGGGATCACCCACGCCTTCGCCCTGATCCGCAAGGAGAGCATCGATCCGGCGGCGTTCGCCGCGCTGCTGAGCGACTGGCTCGTGGCGATGGCTCCCGCGGCGCACCAGACCGCCGAGCATCTGAAGAGCGGCGACTACACGACGGGGGTGGCCTCCAACCTGGCCATGCAGTCCGCCGGCAACCAGACCTTGCTCGACACGGCGGAGGGGCAGGACATCAGCTCAGAACTCCTCCTGCCCTACTACGAGTTGATGCGGCGCGCCCTCGATTCCGCGGCCGAGGCCGCCGACGAGGAGGGGACGGCGAGGATGGTCGATCTGCTCCGCCGGTGAGCGACGGTCCGGCTTCACACCGGGCCGGCTTCAGGGGTTCAGCGCGAGCAGCGCGGTGAGGGGCATGCCCGCCAAGTCCCGCACGTCGCGGGCGAGATGGGGTTGGTCGGCGTATCCGGCCGCTGCGGCGGTGTCGGCCGGCGGCAGGCCCGAGCGGGCCAGGGTCAGGGCGCGCTGGAGGCGGAGGATCCGGGCGAGGACCTTGGGTCCGTAGCCGAAGGCGGCGAGGGAGCGGCGGTGCAAGGTGCGGGCGCCGAGGCCGGTTTCGTCGGCGACCGCGGCGACGCAGGCGCCCTCCCCGAGCCGTCGGACCGTGTGCAGGAGCGCCGGGTCGGCGGGCGCGGCGTCGGTGGCTAGGGCGAGCTCTTCCAGTCCCGTACGGGGGTCCGGAGCCCCGTCGAGCCGGCCGGCCAGCCTGCGCACCCGGGCGGCCGGCCACAGATCGGCCAAGTCGACGCGCTGGTCCAGGAGTTCATGGGCCGGCACACCGAGCAGCGCGGGAGCCGTGCCCGGCGCGAACCGGATCCCCGCGACGGGACGGCCGGTTCCGCCTTGCGGCCGGTACGCCTTGGTGTCGGGGCCCGCGACGAGCAGCCGCCCCTCGGACCACAGCAGATCCATACAGCCGTCGGGCAACACGGGATACCCACCGCCCGGCCCACCAGGTGTGCTGGTCCAGACGACGGCACCGGGATAGACCGAGAACCGCTCGCTGTACATACCTCAAGGGTAGGCCCTGCCCGCGCCGCCCACCCGGGGGTACCGGCGGGCCGAGCCGCAACCATCCGGCACCCGGGGGTACCAGGGTCGAGCCACCCACGGCGGGCGCAAGACCCAACCACCCGCCACCCGGGGGTACCGGCGGCGGAGCCCCCGCGACAGCCACCGACGGTGCGAAGCGCCCGATTGCCGCCCACGGTGAGAGCCCCGTGACCGAGCGGCACACACCCGCTCAGCCCTCCCGATGCTCCAGCGGACTCACCCCGTACTCCCGCTTGAACGCCGTCGACAGCGCGAACGGGCTGCCGTAGCCGACCTTGCGGGCGATCGCGCCGAGAGTGAGGGAGGTGTCGCGCAGCAGGTCCGCGGCCTGGGCGAGGCGCCAGCCGGTGAGGTAGGCCATCGGCGGATCGCCGACCAGTTCCGTGAACCGGCGGGCGAGCGCCGCACGGGATACGCCCGCCTTCGCGGCGAGTTCCGCGACCGTCCACGGGTACGCCGGCTGGTCCTGGATGAGCCGCAGCGCGATGCCCACGACCGGGTCACCGAGAGCCCGGTACCAGGCGGGCGGCTCGGCCTCGGGGCGGGCGAACCAGGCCCTCAGGGACGCGATGAGCAGCAGGTCGAGCAGCCGGTCGAGGACGACGGACTGGCCCGGCTCATCCCGTACGACCTCATCCGCCACCAGGGGAATCAGCGCGCAGTCGACGATGTCCTTGGTCAGGACAAGCTGCGGAGGCAGCGCGTCGAGCAGCCGCGCGCTCAGCTCACCTTGCATCTGATACGTGCCGACCAGCATCACCGCCTCCCCGTCGGTCCGCCCGCCCCAGGTGCGCGTGCCGAGGTCGATGTAGTCCTTCATCTCGCTGCCGTCCGGCGCCGCGCAACGGCCCCCCGGGTGGATCACCGCGCGCGGTGCGGTGGCCGGGTCGTCGGCGCAGGTGTACGGGTCGGGGCCACGGGCGATCGCGATCTCGCCGGGGCGCATCAGGAGCTTCTCGCCCACGTCCGGGATCAGCCAGCCCTCGCCTCGAAGCATCACCATCACGCTCACCGGTGCCTCGTCCTCGATCCGTACCGACCAGGGCGGGTCGAAACAGGCCCGGATCAGGAACGCGCCTTTGGCACGGGGGCCTTCGAGCAAGCCTGCGAGAGCGTCCATGCCGAGCAGCGTATGCGGCAAGGCGAGTTGAGACTCCTGCTTATGGTGCTGAGGCTTTCGGCGATGGTGGGCCACCCCCGTGCGGCAGTTCACTTGAGTCATGACAGAGACGAAGAAGAACCTCAGTAACCAGACCGTTTTGGTGACCCAGGCGACCGGCAGGACCGGACGCGTCGTGGCGGAGGCCGCCGAGCAGGCGGGCCTGAAGGTACGCCGCGGATCGCGGTCCGCGCCGACTCCGTTCGACTGGACGGACCGTTCGACCTGGGACGCGGCGCTCGACGGTGTGGACGCCGTCTACCTCGCGCACTACGTCGACATCGGCGCACCGGGTACGGCCGAGGACATCGCGGCCATCACGAACAAGGCACTCGAGAAGGGGGTACGACGGATCGTCCTGCTCTCGGCACGCGGCGAGCCGCAGGCCGAGCCGGCCGAGCGGGCGCTGCGGGAGTCGGGGGCGGACTGGACGATCGTGCAGGCCGCGTGGTTCATGCAGATGTTCAGTGAGGGGGATCTGTACGAGGGCATGCAGGCGACCGGGGAGCTGGCCTTCCCCGCGGGCGAGACGCTCGAACCGTTCATCGACGTACGGGACATCGCCGATGTAGTGGTGGCCGCCCTGACCGACGACGCCCACATCGGCAAGGCGTACGACGTCACCGGGCCGCGGCTGCACTCGTTCCGTACGGCCGTGGCGGAGATCAACGCCGCTACGGGACGGGAGATCCCGTACATCCCGGTGCCGGGGCGGGCCTTCGGCGAGATTCTCGTCGAGATGGGGCTGCCCGAACCGGAGGTGGCGTTCCTGGTGGAGCTCTTCGACACCATGCTCGACGGGCACAACGCGCAGACCAACGACGGGATCCGGCAGGTGCTCGGACGCGAGCCGCGCACCCTCGAGGACTTCGTACGGGAGCACGCGGCGGCCGGGACGTGGAAGGCCTGACCGCGACAGAACCCAGGGCGTACCGCGGCAGTACTCAGACCTGACCGCGGCAGAACTCAGGGCTGACTGCGCTCCCCCGGCGGCTGCTTCGTGGAGGAATCCTTCGCGGGCGGCTGCTTGGGGGAGCGCTGCTCGTTGTGCCGTTTCGCGTGGGTGCGCAGCCGCGAGGAGAGGTCGTCCGGCGGCAGGAACTGGGCCCAGCGCTCGGGGAATTCCGAGGGCATATCGGGATCGTCCGGGTCGTCGTCCTCCTGAGCGGCCCGCGCCGCGGCCGCCCGCGCCACCATCTCGGCGGCCTTGGCCTCCCTTATGCGCTCATTGGCCTCGCGAGCCGCGGCGGTCGCGATGGACGGCCAGACGCGGTCGATCGCCGCGTTGACGGCGGCGCCGACGAGGACCGCGAAGGCGGACACACCGATCCACAGGAGTACCGCGACCGGGGCCGCGAGCGAGCCGTAGATCGTGGGCCCCTCCACGGTGCTGGTGAGGTAGATCCGCAGCAGGAAGCTGCCGAGCACCCACATCCCGAGCGCCACCAGGGCGCCGGGCACGTCCTCGATCCAGGGTGAACGCACCGGCACCGACACGTGGTAGAGCGTGGTCAGGAAGACGATGCCGAGCACGATGACCACGGGCCAGTAGAGGACCTGCACCACGGTGTCGCGCATCGGCAGGATCTGCAGAATGGCGTCGGGGCCCGCCACCATCAGCGGCAGGGCCACCGACCCGATCACCAACGCCACCACGAACAACAGGAAGGCGAGCAGCCTGGTCTTGACGATGCCGCGCACGCCGTCGAGCCCGTACATCACGGTGATGGTGTCGATGAACACGGTCACCGCCCGCGAGCCCGACCACAGCGCGAAGATGAAACCGAGGGAGATCACATCCGGCCGGCCGCCGTGCAGCACATCCTCGAGGATCGGCTCGGCGATATCGGTGACGCCCTTGTCGGAGAGCACGGTGCGGGCGGCTTCGAGGATGTTGTCGCGGACCGACTGGATGGTCTCGGCGCCGGTCCAGGCGTCCACGTAACCGAGCAGACCGACCAGGCTGAGCAGCAGCGGCGGCACGGAGAGCAGCGTGAAGAATGCGGCCTCGGCGGCCAGGCCCAGAATGCGGTACTCGATACAGGAGTTGACCGTGTCCTTCAGGAGCAGCCAGGCGGTCCTGCGCTTGGACACGTTCCGGTACACGGCGCGGGCCCGGTGGAGGAGCCGCCCCGACGGCCGCTCGGGTGTTTCTTTTGCCTGGTGCACGTCCTTACCGTATCCGCATGAACGCACCCATCCACACCGTCACCAACCAGGCCGAGCCGCTGGTCGGATACGACGTGTTCGCCGCCGACCGCGCTCTGGCGGAGGGGGTCGAACGGCACCTCCCCGAGGGGCTCCGCGATTGTGTTCGGGAGGAGCTGAGCGAGCTCGGGCGCGCGGCCGGTTCGACGCAGGCCCAGGAGTGGGGCGTTCAGGCCGACCGGAACCCGCCGCTGCTGCACACGCACGACCGCTACGGGCACCGGATCGACGAGGTGGAGTTCCATCCGGCCTGGCACCGGCTGCTCGCGAAAGGGGTCGGGGCCGGTCTGACCGGGGCCTGGGCCCGTGAGCACGGTCACGTGCGGCGGGCCGCCGGCTTTCTGGTGTGGACGCAGGTCGAACCGGGGCACGGATGCCCGCTGTCGATGACGCACGCGGCCGTCCCGGCGCTGCGCACCGACCCCGCGCTCGCGGCCGAGTGGGAGCCGAAGCTCACCTCGCTCGTGTACGACCAGGGGCTCAGGCCCGTGGCGCAGAAGGCCGGTGCGCTCGTCGGGATGGGTATGACGGAGAAGCAGGGCGGCAGCGACGTACGCGCCAACACGACCCGGGCCGAGGCGCTCGCCGAGGACGGGACGTATGTCCTGACCGGGCACAAGTGGTTCTGCTCGGCGCCGATGTCGGACGCTTTTCTGGTGCTGGCCCAAGCTCCCGGAGGGCTCACGTGCTTTCTGGTGCCCCGGGTGCTCGAGGACGGCACGCGCAATCCGTTCGCGATCCAGCGGCTCAAGGACAAGCTGGGCAATCGGTCCAATGCGTCCGCCGAGGTCGAATTCGACGGGACGTGGGCGCGCAGGGTCGGTGAGGAGGGGCGCGGGGTGCGGACCATCATCGGGATGGTCGCGGCGACCCGGCTCGACTGTGTGACCGGCTCGGCGGCGCTGATGCGGCAGGCCGTGGCGCAGGCGGTGCAGCACACCTCGTACCGCAGCGCGTTCGACGGGGTGCTGATCGAGAAGCCGTTGATGCGCAATGTCCTCGCCGATCTCGCGGTCGAGTCGGAGGCGGCGACCACGCTCGCGCTGCGTCTCGCCGCCGCCTATGACGACGGTGGCGAGCGGGAGCGGGCCTTTCTGCGGATCGCGGTGCCCGTCGCCAAGTACTGGGTGACCAAGCGGTGTACGCCCCTGGTGGCCGAGGCGCTCGAGTGTCTGGGCGGCAACGGGTACGTCGAGGAGTCCCCCATGCCCCGGCTGCTGCGGGAATCTCCGCTCAACTCGATCTGGGAGGGCGCGGGCAACGTCCAGGCGCTCGACGTGCTGCGCGTGCTGCAGCGTGAACCGGCGGCGTTCGACGCGTTCCTGCGCGAGGTCGGCCTCGCGCGCGGGGCCGATCACCGGCTCGACGCGGCGATCAGGGCGCTGCTCACCGAACTCGCCGATCTGAGCGGGATCGAGGCGCGGGCCCGCCGGCTCGTGGAACGGATGGCCGTCGTGCTCCAGGGTTCGCTGCTCGTCCGGTTCGCGCCGTCGTACGTGGAGGAGGCGTACTGCGCGTCGCGGCTCGGCGGTGACTGGGGATCGACGTTCGGGACCCTGCCGCACACGCTGGATCTGCGGGCGGTCGTCGAGCGGGCGCGGCCTGTCGCCTAGGACCTGCCCGGGCCCCTGACCTGGTACGTACCGTTCAGTTGACGGGGGTGGTGCTGCGCCGACACGGCACCACCCCCGCCCTCATGGCCCCGTAAGTCAGGAGGGCATGAACGCCGCAGAAGCGGCGGCCAGTTCATTTTCGGTCAACCGCGGACTTGTTCGCGAGAGTTGCAAGGGGTTGCATCGTCCCTGTGGCCCCGTCCCGTTTTCCCCTCGTTCGGGGGGAACAGGAGGACGATGGGTCCAGGCACGATGCGCACTGGCGTTGTGGGAGGCTCCGGTGACGAAGGCAACGATCGACCTGATCGGACTGGCGGCGATGGATTCCGTCAAGGCGGCACGGGTGCTCAAGGGGGTGCGTGACGCCGCGCTCTCGGGGCAGCGGCCCGCGGTCGGACCGCGGCCGGTGATCGAGGCGTCCTGGGACCGGGCGCTGCGCCGTGGAGTGGATCCGGACCGCGATGTGCGCGCGAGGCTGCTCTCCCTGGAGGAACTGGAGGAGCGGCGCCGCTCCTCCGCGCTCACCGAGGTGCTGCCGGAGCTGCGGCGCGGTCTGGTGTCCATCGCGGACGCGGCGCAGCACATCATGGTGGTCGCGGACACGGAAGGCCGGGTCCTGTGGCGCGAGGGCGCGTCCGCCGTGCTGCGCATGGCGGACGGCCATGGCTTCGAACTGGGCGCGGACTGGCGGGAGTCCACCGTCGGCACCAACGGTGTCGGTACGCCGCTGGTCGCGCGCCGTCCCGTCCAGGTCTTCTCGGCCGAGCATTTCGTCCGCACCCACCACAGCTGGACCTGCGCGGGCTCCCCGGTGACCGATCCCCGGGACGGACGTCTCATCGGCGTGGTCGATGTCAGCGGACCGCTCGACACGATGCACCCGGCGACGCTCGCCCTGGTCCATTCGGTGACCCGGCTCGCCGAGGCCGAGCTGCGCACGCGGCACCTGAGCACGCTCGACCGGCTGCGCACCACCGCCCTGCCGCTGCTCGCCGGGATCAAGGGGCGGGCCGTCGTCGTGGACCCCAACGGCTGGACCGCCGCGGTCACGGGCATGACCCCGACGGACCGCCTCGCCCTGCCCAAGTCGTTCGGGCCCGGCCGCGCCTGGCTGCCGTCGCTGGGCGAGTGCCGGGTCGAGCCGCTGCCGGGCGGCTGGCTGCTGCGGCCGGACGACTCCGGCGAGACGGCCTTCGAAGCGTCCGCGGTCGTGGTCCTCGACCTGAGCGGTCCGCGCCGCTGGACGGTCTCCGTGACCGGTGAGACAGGTGGCTGGACCCATGAACTGACCCCGCGCCACGCCGAGTTGCTCTATCTGCTCGCCGTGGCGCCGCAGGGGCGCACGGCGTCCGCGCTCGCCGGGGAACTGTTCGGCGACCCGGGCCGCGCGGTGACCGTGCGCGCCGAGCTGTCACGGGTGCGGCGCTATCTGGCGGGCCTGCTCGACGGGCGGCCGTATCGTTTCCGCGAGGACACCGACGTACGCGTGATCCTGCCGCAGGACCCCGTGGACCTGCTGCCGCAGTCGACGGCGGAGTCCGTGGTGCGGGCGCGCCGGGGAAAGGTGGACTGAGTGTCCGCCTGACGGACCGAGCGCCCCCCTTTCGGGACGGCGGCCGGCCCATGGTTCGCTGGCCCCATGAGCATCACTGTGACCACCTGGTCCCTGGAGCAGACCTCCCCCGCCGACCTGCGCCCGGCGGGCGAGCCCGAGGGCGATGTACGGATCGTGCGCGCCGAGGTGCCGTCCGCCGAGTTCAGCCGGTTCCTCTACTCCTCGGTCGGCGGCGACATCGCGTGGACCGACCGCCTGCGGCTCGACCGCGCCGAGTGGCAGCGGTATCTGGAGCGGCCGGGGGTCGAGACCTGGGTCGCGTACGAGAAGGGGACGCCGGCCGGGTACGTGGAGCTCGACCCGCAGGACGAGGGGGTCGTGGAGATCGTCTACTTCGGTCTGCTCCCGGCCTTCCGCGGCCGGCGCATCGGCGGCCATCTGCTGTCGTACGGGACCGCGCGCGCCTGGGACCTGGCGGACCGCTGGCCGGAGCGCACCCCCACGAAGCGGGTGTGGCTGCACACCTGCAGCCTGGACGGCGAGCACGCCATGGACAACTACACCCGACGCGGCTTCCGCCTGTTCGACACGAAGGTCGCCGAGGAGGCCGAGCGCCCGTCGCAAGAGTGGTGATCTGCACTGATGTGGCCCGGGTGACCTGCGCGGATGCACTGCGGGTGACCCGGGCCACACTGTCTCACCATCCAGGACAACCATGTCCATATAGCGGACGATGCTGGACTGGGTCCAAAGTCCCGTGCCACGCTTCCGTCATGTCTCGAGCTGGAATTGCCTTGGTGAGTCGGCGTCACGTCGACCTCGGCCGCGTGTCCAGCGCCATCTGTCCGGCGCGCTGACGCTCTCAGCAACACGCCGTTTTCCCGTAGCTCGACATAGCTCTTCCCTCTTGATGACCTGGCGCAACGACGCGCGCGCAACTCCCATGCGCTCCTCCGCTGTCCGTTGCCGCAGGTCAGAGCCGCTCACCTGCTTGCCTCCTAAGGACGTACACCCATGGCCGCCACCCCCGAGAAGCCCGCACCAGCACCTCGCCGCCGGCCGGGACGCCACCGCGGCGAGGGACAGTGGGCCGTCGGTCACTTCACACCGCTCAACGGGAACGAGCAGTTCAAGAAGGACGACGACGGTCTCAATGTGCGGACACGTATTGAGACGATCTACTCCAAGACCGGTTTCGACTCGATCGACCCCAACGACCTGCGCGGCCGGATGCGCTGGTGGGGCCTGTACACCCAGCGCAAGCCCGGGATCGATGGCGGAAAGACGGCCATCCTCGAACCGGAGGAGCTGGACGACAAGTACTTCATGCTGCGCGTCCGGATCGACGGCGGCCGCCTGACCACCGAGCAGCTGCGGGTGGTCGGTGAGATCTCGCAGGAGTTCGCGCGCGGCACCGCCGACATCACGGACCGGCAGAACATCCAGTACCACTGGATCCGGATCGAGGACGTGCCCGAGATCTGGCGCCGGCTCGAAGAGGTCGGCCTGTCCACCACCGAGGCCTGCGGTGACACCCCGCGTGTGATCCTCGGTTCGCCCGTCGCGGGGATCGCCGCCGACGAGATCATCGACGGCACGCCGGCCATCGACGAGATCCAGCGCCGCTTCATCGGGAACCCGGACTTCTCCAACCTGCCGCGCAAGTTCAAGTCCGCGGTCTCCGGCTCGCCCCAGCTCGATGTCGCGCACGAGATCAACGACATCGCCTTCGTCGGCGTGCACCACCCCGAGCACGGACCCGGCTTCGACCTATGGGTCGGCGGCGGCCTGTCCACCAACCCGAAGCTGGGACAGCGGCTCGGCGCCTGGGTGCCGCTCGACGAGGTGCCGGACGTGTACGGCGGTGTCATCGGCATCTTCCGCGACTACGGCTACCGGCGCCTTCGCACCCGCGCCCGCCTGAAGTTCCTGCTCGCCGACTGGGGTCCTGAGAAGTTCCGCCAGATCCTGGAGGACGAGTACCTGCGGCGGAAGCTGATCGACGGGCCCGCCCCGGAGCAGCCTTCCGGCACCTGGCGCGACCACCTCGGTGTGCACCGGCAGAAGGACGGCCGTTTCTACGTGGGGTTCGCACCGCGCGTCGGACGCGTGGACGGCACCACCCTGACGAAGATCGCCGAGGTCGCCGCGGCCCATGGCTCGGGTCGTCTGCGGACCACCGCCGAGCAGAAGATGATCGTGCTCGACATCGAGGAGCCGCAGGTCGAGTCGCTGGTGTCCGCTCTGGAGGCGCTGGATCTGAAGGTCAACGCCTCGCCGTTCCGGCGCGGCACGATGGCCTGCACCGGGATCGAGTTCTGCAAGCTGGCGATCGTCGAGACCAAGGCGCGTGGCGCCTCCCTGATCGATGAACTCGAGCGCCGCATCCCCGAGTTCGACGAGCCGATCACCATCAACATCAACGGCTGCCCCAACGCCTGCGCCCGTATCCAGGTCGCGGACATCGGCCTCAAGGGCCAGCTGGTCCTCAACGACCAGGGCGAGCAGGTCGAGGGCTTCCAGGTGCACCTGGGCGGCGCGCTCGGCCTCGAGGCCGGCTTCGGCCGCAAGGTCCGTGGTCTGAAGGTCACTTCGCAGGAGCTGCCGGACTACGTGGAGCGCGTGCTGACCCGTTTCCAGGAGCAGCGCGAGGACGGCGAGCGGTTCGCCACCTGGGCGGGCCGCGCCTCGGAAGCGGACCTGTCATGAGCGAGCGAGCGGCGCCCTTCTACTGCCCGTACTGCGGCGATGAGGACCTGCGGCCCAACGAGACCGGCCACGGCGCCTGGGAATGCGCGGCGTGCAACCGGGCCTTTCAGCTGAAGTTCCTCGGGCTGCTCGCCCGGGGCGTTCAGCGACCCGCCGACAAGGCAGTCAACTCCGGTGGAGGGGACGAGATATGACCACGGCTCAGAAAGAACGGACGACCGACGAGCTCAAGGAGCTCGCCGAGCAGGCGGGGCGCGACCTGGAGGACGCGACCCCGCTGGAGATCCTCAAGTGGGCGGCCGACACCTTCGGTCCGCGCTTCTGCGTCACCTCGTCCATGGAGGACGCGGTCGTCGCGCACCTCGCTTCCCGCGCCATGCCCGGTGTGGACGTGGTGTTCCTGGACACCGGCTACCACTTCCCCGAGACCCTCGGCACCGCGGACGCGGTGGGCGCGGTGATGGACGTCAACCTCATCACGCTCACCCCGGTACAGACCGTGGCCGAGCAGGACGCCGAGCACGGGCCGAAGCTGCACGACCGCGACCCCGACCTGTGCTGCGCGCTGCGCAAGGTCAAGCCCCTCGAGCAGGGTCTGACCTCGTACCAGGCCTGGGCGACCGGCCTGCGCCGTGACGAGTCCCCGACCCGGGCCAACACCCCGGTGGTCGGCTGGGACGCCAAGCGGCAGAAGGTCAAGATCTCGCCGATCGCCCGCTGGACGCAGGACGACGTGGAGGCGTACATCGCCGAGCACGGCGTACTGACCAATCCGCTTCTGATGGACGGCTATCCGTCGATCGGCTGCGCCCCCTGCACCTTCCGGGTCGCGGAGGGCGAGGACGCGCGCTCGGGCCGCTGGGCCGGCCGGAACAAGACGGAATGCGGGCTGCACGGATGACGACTTCAGAGGTGAACGACGTGACAGGGGCCACCGTTTGGCTCACCGGTCTGCCGAGTGCCGGCAAGACCACGCTCGCCTACGAGCTGGCCGGGCTGCTGCGCCCCGAGGGCCACCGGGTCGAGGTGCTCGACGGCGACGAGATCCGCGAGTTCCTCTCCGCGGGCCTCGGCTTCAGCCGCGCGGACCGCGACACCAATGTGCAGCGCATCGGCTTCGTGGCCGAACTGCTCGCCTCGCAGGGCGTGTTGGTGCTCGTCCCGGTAATCGCTCCGTACGCGGAGAGCCGTGACGCGGTGCGCCGGCGCCACCAGAAGGAGGGCACGGCGTATCTCGAGGTGCATGTCGCCACGCCCGTCGAGGTGTGCTCGGAGCGCGATGTGAAGGGGCTCTACGCCAAGCAGGCGGCCGGTGAGATCGCCGGCCTGACCGGCGTCGACGACCCGTACGAGGAGCCGGAGTCGCCCGATCTGCGGATCGAGGCGCATGAGCAGTCGGTGGCGGAGTCGGCGGACGCCCTCCTGGGTCTGCTGCGCGAAAGGGGACTGGCATGACGACGGTTGCTTCTGTGAGCGAGGAGACCGACAGCCCGTACGCGCTGTCGCATCTGGACGCCCTCGAGTCCGAGGCGGTGCATATCTTCCGTGAGGTGGCGGGTGAGTTCGAGCGGCCGGTGATCCTGTTCTCCGGCGGCAAGGACTCGATCGTCATGCTGCATCTGGCGCTGAAGGCGTTCGCGCCGGCCGCGGTGCCGTTCTCGCTGCTCCACGTGGACACCGGGCACAACTTCCCCGAGGTCATCGAGTACCGCGACCGCGTGGTGGCCGAGCACGGTCTTCGGCTGCATGTGGCCTCCGTGCAGGAGTACATCGACGCGGGCAAGCTGCGTGAACGCCCCGACGGGACCCGTAATCCGCTGCAGACCGTGCCGCTGACGGAGAAGATCCAGGCGGAGAAGTTCGACGCGGTCTTCGGCGGCGGGCGCCGCGACGAGGAGAAGGCGCGCGCGAAGGAGCGGGTGTTCTCGCTGCGCGACGAGTTCTCGCAGTGGGACCCGCGCCGTCAGCGCCCCGAGCTGTGGAACCTGTACAACGGCCGGCACGCGGCCGGTGAGCATGTGCGCGTCTTCCCGCTGTCCAACTGGACCGAGCTGGACGTGTGGCAGTACATCGCCCGCGAGGGCATCGAGCTGCCGGAGATCTACTTCGCGCACGAGCGCGAGGTGTTCTCCCGCTCCGGCATGTGGCTGACCGCCGGCGAGTGGGGCGGCCCGAAGGACACCGAGCCGGTCGTGAAGCGTCTCGTGCGCTACCGCACGGTCGGCGACATGTCCTGCACCGGCGCCGTCGACTCGGACGCCACCACGCTCGAAGCCGTGATCACCGAGATCGCCGCGTCGAGGCTCACCGAACGAGGGGCGACCCGCGCCGACGACAAGCTGTCCGAGGCCGCGATGGAAGACCGTAAGCGCGAGGGGTACTTCTAAATGTCCAGCACTACCGAGCAGTTGACGGATATCGAAGGTCTCTCGGCCACGACCCTGCTGCGGTTCGCCACGGCGGGGAGCGTCGACGACGGCAAGTCCACCCTCGTGGGCCGCCTGCTGCACGACTCCAAGTCGGTCCTCACCGACCAGCTGGAGGCCGTCGAGCGGGTCTCCGCGAGCCGCGGCCAGGACGCGCCCGACCTGGCGCTGCTCACCGACGGGCTGCGCGCGGAGCGCGAGCAGGGCATCACGATCGATGTCGCCTACCGCTACTTCGCCACCGCACAGCGCCGTTTCATCCTCGCCGACACCCCCGGGCACGTGCAGTACACCCGGAACATGGTCACCGGTGCCTCCACCGCCGAGCTGACGGTGATCCTGGTCGACGCCCGCAACGGGGTCGTCGAGCAGACCCGCCGCCACGCCGCGATCGCCGCGCTGCTGCGCGTCCCGCATGTGGTGCTCGCGGTGAACAAGATGGACCTCGTGGGCTACGAGGAGTCCGTCTTCGCGTCCATCGCCGAGGAGTTCACCACATACGCCAAGGAGCTGGGCGTCCCGGAGATCACCGCGATCCCGATCTCCGCGCTCGCCGGCGACAACGTGGTGGAGCCGTCCGCGCACATGAGCTGGTATCCGGGCCCGACGTTCCTGGAGCACCTGGAGACCGTCCCGGTCAGCCATGACCTGGCCACCTGCCACGCCCGCTTCCCCGTCCAGGTGGTGATCCGGCCGCAGACCGCCGAGCACCCCGACTACCGGGGCTACGCGGGACAGATCGCGGCCGGCACCTTCCGGGTCGGCGAAGAGGTCAAGGTCCTGCCTACCGGGCGGAGTTCGAAGATCTCCGGGATCGACCTGCTCGGCAGGAGCGTGGACGTGGCCTGGACGCCGCAGTCGGTGACGCTGCTGCTCGAGGACGACATCGACATCTCGCGCGGCGACCTGATCGTGCCGGCCCATGACGCCCCGGCCACCAGCCAGGACATCGAGGCGACGGTCTGCCACGTGGCCGACCAGCCGCTGACCGTCGGCCAGCGCGTGCTGCTCAAGCACACCACCCGTACGGTCAAGGCGATCGTCAAGGAGATCCCGTCGCGCCTCACGCTCGACGACCTCTCCCAGCACCCGGAGCCCGGGCAGCTGGTCGCCAACGATATCGGCCGAGTGAAGGTCCGCACCGCCGAACCGCTCGCTCTCGACTCGTACGCCGATTCGCGGCGCACCGGGTCCTTCCTCCTGATCGACCCGGCGGACGGGACGACGCTCGCGGCCGGTATGTCCGGCGAGGCGTTCGCGCAGCCCGACGAGCCCGGTTCCGGGACCAAGTCCGCCCCTGACGAAGAGGGTTGGGATTTCTGATGGCCATCGACATGTACGCGACCTTCGCGAAGGAGGGCGGCCGAGTCGGCAGCGGCGCCCTGGGCTCCGGCACCGGGGGTGTGGCGCGATGTGTGCGCTGACCCGCACGAGCGCCCTGCGCGCCGACGCCCTCGCCGTACGACGACATCGAAGACCTGCCGAACTCCCGGCCGCGTACCCGCACTTCAGGGGGACGTAGGAACCGGGCCTCCGAGAGGAATCACCTCCCGTGCCTGCCTTCAGTTCATCCCGTTCAGCCCGCTCCACCGGGAACACCCGTAACACCGCACGCCAGCGCATCGCCGTCGCCGCGATCACGCTTCCGCTGCTCGCCCTGACCGCCTGCGGTTACGGGTCGAAGGGCGAGGACACGGGCGGCGACAAGGCCTCCCCCGTCGCGCAGGGGAAGGCGATCGACGGACTCTCCGAAGTCAAGATCGGCTACTTCGCCAACGTCACCCACGGCACCGCCCTGGTCGGCCTCGGCGAAGGCGGTCTGATCCAGAAGGAACTGGGCGGCACCAAGGTCAAGTCCCAGGTCTTCAACGCGGGCCCCGCCGAGATCGAGGCGCTCAATTCCGGTGCCATCGACATCGGCTGGATCGGCCCCTCGCCGGCCATCAACGGCTACACCAAGTCCCAGGGCAAGAGCCTGCGCATCGTCTCGGGCTCCGCGTCCGGCGGTGTCTCGCTCGTGGTGAACCCGAAGAAGATCAAGTCGCTCGACGACCTCGAGGGCAAGACGATCGCGACCCCGCAGCTGGGCAACACCCAGGACGTCGCGCTCCTCAACTACCTGGCCGAGAAGGGCTACAAGGTCGACGCGACCAGCGGCAAGGGCGACGTCAACATCGCCCGTACGGACAACAAGGTCACCCCGATCGCCTTCAAGAACGGCGATATCGACGGCGCCTGGGTGCCCGAGCCGACCGCGTCCAAGCTGGTCGCCGAAGGCGGCAAGGTGCTGCTCGACGAGCGGGAGCTGTGGGACGACGGCAAGTTCGTGATCACGAACATCATCGTCCGCCAGGAGTTCCTGGAGAAGCACCCGAAGGTCGTCGAGGCCGTGCTGCGCGGTTCGGTGAACACCAACGCGTGGATCAGCAAGAACCCGGACGAGGCCAAGAAGGCCATCAACGCGGTGCTCAAGGAGGAGACCGGCAAGCCGTTGCCGGCCGACATCCTCGACCCGGCGTTCAAGAACGTCGAGTTCCTCGACGATCCGCTGGCCTCGACCCTGCGTGACGAGGCCCAGCACGCGGTGAAGGCCGGGCTGCTCAAGGACCCGCTGCTCGACGGCATCTACGACCTGCGGCCGCTCAACAAGGTCCTGAGCGCCGCGGGCAGGCCCTCGGTCGACGACGCCGGTCTCGGCGCCAAGTAAGCCCAGTCCCTGTAGCCCAAGTCCCTTTCACGAGACCCCAGGAGGTGACGGTCATGGCAGCCACGCTCACCGAGGCCGCGGTGGACAAGTCGACCACGGCGTCCGAGCCCTACGCGGCACGGCTCTCGCACGTCTCCAAGTCCTTCGGCCGGCCGGGCGCCCAGCAGTTGGTGCTCGACGACATCACCCTCGATGTCGCGCCGGGCGAGTTCGTCACGCTCCTGGGGGCCTCGGGCTGCGGTAAGTCCACGCTGCTCAACCTGGTCGCGGGCCTCGACAAGCCGAGCGCCGGCGAGATCGAGGTGCCGGGCGGGCGGCCCGCGCTGATGTTCCAGGAGCACGCCCTCTTCCCGTGGCTCACCGCGGGCAAGAACATCGAACTCGCCCTGAAGATGCGCGGCCTGGCCAAGACCGAGCGGCGCGACGAGGCCGAGCGGCTGCTCGAGATCGTCCGCCTCAAGGGCGCGTACGGCAAGCGCGTGCACGAGCTGTCCGGCGGTATGCGCCAGCGGGTCGCGCTGGCGCGGGCCATCGCGCAGGACAGCCAACTGCTCCTGATGGACGAGCCGTTCGCCGCGCTCGACGCCATCACCCGTGACGTCCTGCACGACGAACTGACCCGCATCTGGCGCGAGACCCGGCTCTCCGTCCTGTTCGTCACGCACAACGTGCGCGAGGCGGTGCGGCTCGCCGAGCGGGTCGTGCTGCTCTCCTCGCGCCCCGGGCGCATCGCCCGTGAGTGGGAGGTCGGGATCCCGCAGCCGCGCCGGATCGAGGACAGCGCGGTCGCCGACCTCTCCATCGAGATCACCGAACAACTGCGGGGGGAGATCCGCCGACATGGCCAGCACTGAGACCACGTCCTCGTCCGATACGAGGGGCACCGACGGCACGAAGGACGCGGGCGACCTCGCCGGCCTGGAAGCCGGCCTCGACGCCCTGGAGACACAGACCGCCCAGCGCACCGCGTGGGGGCGCAAGTTCCTCTCCAAGGCGCTGCCTCCGCTGGTGGCCATCGGGCTCGTCCTCGCCCTGTGGCAGCTCGCGTACCACTTCAAGGTCAAGGAGCACTATCTGCTCCCGAGCCCTGCCGACGTGGGCCGCACGCTGCAGGAGAAGTGGCTGGAAGGCACGCTGCTCGACTACGTGTGGACCTCGCTGTCGCGTGGTGCGCTCGGCTTCCTGATCTCGGTCGCGATCGGTACGCCGCTGGGTCTGATCGTGGCCCGCGTCAAGGTCGTCCGGGCTGCGATCGGGCCGATCCTGTCCGGTCTGCAGTCGCTGCCGTCGGTGGCGTGGGTGCCGGCCGCGATCATCTGGTTCGGCCTGAGCGACGCCACCATCTACGCGGTGGTGCTGCTTGGCGCGGTCCCGTCGATCGCCAACGGTCTGGTGGCCGGCGTCGACCAGGTGCCGCCGCTGTATCTGCGCGCGGGCCGGGTGATCGGCGCGACGGGGCTCAACGGCGTACGCCACGTCCTGCTGCCCGCCGCGCTGCCCGGCTACATCGCGGGCCTCAAGCAGGGCTGGGCCTTCTCCTGGCGCTCCCTGATGGCGGCCGAACTGATCGTGAACGCCGCCGACCTGGGCGTCGGTCTCGGCCAGCTCCTCGAACAGGGCCGTGAACTGCAGGACATGTCCTGGGTGCTCAGCGCGATCCTGCTGATCCTGATCGTGGGCATCGGCATCGAGCTGCTGCTCTTCGCCCCCATCGAGCGCCGCGTCCTGCGCAGCCGCGGCCTGCTGACCAAGAGCTGATCCCCATGCGCCCGACTCTGCTCGTCATCGCCCACGGCAGCCGCGACCCGCGCCATGCCCGGACCGTGCGCGCCCTGGTCCGCCGGGTGCGGGCGCAGCGTCCCGGGCTGCGCGTGGAGACGGGGTTCCTGGACTTCAACGCCCCCGCTGTTCCCGAGGTGTTGGAGCGGCTCGCCGCCGAGGGCGTACGGGAGGTCGTGGCGCTTCCGCTGCTGCTCACGCACGCGTTCCACGCGAAGGCGGACATACCGGCCGTCCTGCACGAGGCGGCCGTCCGGCTGCCGGGGCTCAGGGTGCGGCAGGCGCCGGTGCTCGGCCCGTCGCCGCTGTTGATCACCGCTCTTGAGCGGCGGCTGTACGAAGCCGGGGTGCGCCCCGGTGAACGCGGCTCGACCGGGGTCGTCCTGGCCTCGGCGGGCTCTTCGGACCCGGAGGCGATCGCAGTGATCGCAGAAATCGCGCGGGAGTGGCGGCGCACCGGTTGGTGTGCCGTGCGGCCTGCGTTCGCCTCCGCATCTCTGCCCCGTACACAGGACGCCGTACGGGAACTGCGGGCCGAGGGCGTACGGAAGATCGCGGTCGCTCCGTACGTCCTCGCGCCGGGCTTTCTGCCGGACCGGATCGCGCGGGGTGCGCGGGAAGCGGGCGCGGACGTCCTGGCCGATGTGCTCGGCCCGGCGCCCGAGGTGGCGCGGCTGCTGCTCGCCCGGTACGACGAGTGCCGCATCGCCCTGCCCCTGCGGCCGGCGCTCACCGCGTGACGGCCCGTGTCCGGAACCTGGTTGCCGGGACGCGACGGTTTGCCTAGCGTCGGCCAGGTGACTCCTGAACTGCGTACCGAACGCCTGGTCCTGACCCCGTATGTCCCGGCGGACGAGGGGGATTTCGTGCGCCTCTTCCAGGACACGGCGTCCGGACAGTGGTTCTGGGACGGCCCCGAGCGGCGCCCGGCCGACGAGGACCGCGCCCTGTTCGGCCGGATCTTCAGCATGATCTACGCCGAGGACCGCTTCCCCGTGTGGGCGGTGCGCCACGAGGGCCGCTATATCGGCCACGCCGAGATCAAGCCCTCCCCCGAGTCCTGGCTGAACGGCCACGAGATCGTCTACGGCCTCACGGCGAACAGCTGGGGCCACGGCTTCGGCACCGAGCTGGCCGCCGCGCTCACCGCGTACGGCCATGACGCTCTCCACCTCACCGAAGTGCACGCGACCGTGAACGCGGAGAACGCGCGCTCGCTCAAGGTCCTGAAGAAGATCGGCTTCGTGCACACCAAGGATGTCCGCGAGGACGACGGCAGCACGACCCAGCTGCTCACGCACCGGACGGGGTCCGATAGCGTCCCGACATGATCGATCATTTTCCGCTCGGCGGTGACCTGGACGTACGGCGGCTCGGCTACGGCACGGCCCAGCTGACCGGCCCCGGCTACTGGGGCTCACGCGGACCGGCCGCGGATGCGGTGGCGGTGCTGCGGCGGGCGGTCGAGCGGGGCGTGACGCTGATCGACACGGCGGACAACTACGGTCCGTCGGTCGCCGAGGAGCTGGTCGCCGAGGCCCTCCACCCGTATCCGGCGCACCTGGTGATCGCCACCAAGGGCGGTGTGGTGCGGACCAGTTCGAGCGCGTGGCACATCGACGGCCGTCCCTCGAGTCTGCGCGCGATGTGCGAGGCGAGTCTGCGGCGGCTGCGGGTCGACCGTATCGATCTCTATCAGCTGCACCGGCTCGACCCGGAGGTTCCGCTCGCCGACCAGCTCGGCACGCTGGCGGAGCTGCGAGCCGAGGGCAAGGTGCGGCAGGTCGGCCTGGACACGATCACGGCCGACGATCTGACGCGGGCGCTCGACCTGGACATCGTCCCGATCGCCTCGGTCCAGAACCTCTACAACCTCCTCGACCGCAGGTCCGACCCGCTCCTGAAGCTGTGCGAGCGGCACGGCATCGCGTTCCTGCCGTGGTTTCCGCTGGGCAACGGGGCGTTGACCGAGGATCCGGTGTGCGCCTCGGTGGCGCGCGCCCATGACGCGACGCCCGGTCAGATCGCGCTGGCCTGGCTGCTGCACCACTCCCCCGTGCTGTGTCCGACTCCGGGCACGGGCTCGCTCGCGCACCTGGAGGAGAACCTGGACGCGGGAGCCGTGCGGCTGAGCGCCGAGGAGCTGGCGCGGCTGGACGGGCTCACGCCTCAGGGGTGAGCCCGTCTCACGCCTGAGGCGTGAACGGCGTGGCCTGGTGGAACCAGAGCCGCCAGCCCTGCGGCGTGAGTCGCCACAGCGAACTGCGGTGGGCGCAGCGGCCGCCGTTGTCCGTGTCGAAGGTGAGCTGGACCAGATCGTCGGCGAGCTGAACGCCGCGCATCCGGGACGCGACGATCGGTGAGCCCTCGTCGAGGCCGCTCTCCTCCAGGGCCGCGATCATCGACGCACGGTCCCAGAAGCGACCCGAGGCCCCGAACTCGGTGAACTCCTCGTGCAGCAGCTCGCCGACCGCCTTCGCGTCCCGGCGTACCTCCGGGTCGAGCAGCCGCAGCTCGCCTTCGATGGCCGCGGTGACGGCGGATGACCGCTCAGCCATGGGTCAGCTCCACAAGCTTCGTGACGGTGTTCCAGTTGCGTGTGGTCGCGATCATGCCCTTGGTCAGCTTCGGGCGCGACAGGGTTTCGCCCAGCTTGGAGCGGCCGAGGCCGTCGGGTGCGTAGAGATAGACGCAGCGGTCGCCGAGCCGGAACTCCTCGGGCAGGAAGGGCGCCTGATCGAGTCCGGCGTACCGCTCGGGGTCCGGCTGCCGCGACAGATAAGTGACGTGGAGTTGCTTGGGCTCCAGGTCCGCCGCCGGGAAGGGGCAGGCATCGGCGACGTTCCGTAGATATGTGTGATCACGGACGAGGCAGTCCACGGGGAAGCCGAAGTGCTGCTCGATCGCCGCCGAGATCTTCGCGGCCAGGGCCTGCTCATCGCCCTTCACGGCGGTGAAGAACGCGTTGCCGCTCTGCAGATGGGTGCGGACCTCGCCGTATCCGAGGCCGGTGAGCAGGGTGCGTAGTTCGGCCATCGGGACCTTGGCGCGGCCGCCGACGTTGATGCCGCGCAGGAGGGCCGCGTAAGTCTTCGTCATGGTCGAGAACGATAGGCGAAGGCGGGCCGCCGCGGGGCGGCCCGCCCGCGCCCGG
>NZ_JAEIMH010000008.1:93894-98552 GCF_016464295.1 Streptomyces sp. N35
TCGCGAGGGGGGGGAGAGCGATAGGCGGGGGCGCCGGGGGGGCCCCCCCACGCCCGCCCGGACGTGATCAGTTGCCGCGCAGCTCCGCCTCGATCAGATCGGCCGCGCGCTTGGTGCCGCCCTCGGCCGCGGTCTGCATCTGCAAGTCGGCCAGCCTGCGGGCGACTTCCGGGTCCTCGCTGATCGTGAGCACGGCCTCGCGCAGCACCTCGGCGGTGGCCTCTTCGGTCGGGATGTGGCGGGCGACGCCGAGCGCCTGGAGCAGGTCCGCGTTCCCGAACTGGTCGACCGCCTGCGGCACCGCGATCATCGGGGTCGCGGTGGCGAGGCCTTCCTGGCTGCCGCCGGCGCCGGCGTGGGTGATGAACGCGTCCGCCTGGCGCAGGATGGCGAGCTGCGGCACCCAGCTGTGCACCTCGATATTGGCCGGGATCTCGCCGAGTTCGGCCGCGTCGACATGCTTGCCGATCTGCAGAACGACGTGCCAGCCCGGCAGATCGCCGAAGGCCTTGACGCACTCGCGGTAGAAGCCCGGCTGCTTGGTGAAGGTCGAGCCGAGCGAGACGAGCAGCACCTTCTCGGTGCCTTCGGGCCGGGTCCACTCCCCCTCGGCACGCTCCCCCTGACAGGCACCGACGAAGGTGTAGACGGACTCGTCGACGCGGTCGGCGTTCGGCTGGAGCGCCTTGGGGATCACCACGAGGCAGCGGTCGGGGCGGCCCATGAAGTTCTCGACCGAGATGTCCATGCCGTTCGCGGCGATCCACCCGGCGAAGGTGTCGAAGAAGGCCTTGCCGCGCACGGTCTCCTTCAGCGGATCGAAGAGCGGCTTGCCGACCTCCTCCTCGTATCCCTGCCAGGCGACGAGGTTCGGCGAGAACTGCACGATCGGCACACCCCACCGGTGGGCCAGGACGCGGGCCGGGTAGGCGGTGATGTCGTAGAGGACGAGGTCCGGCTCGTCGCCCTCGTAGAGCTTCTCGAGCTGGGGCAGCGCCTGGAGCGCGTCGGTCAGGAAGGGCTCGATGTTGTCGATCAGTTCCGTGCCCCAGGCGTCCGGGTCGTCGTCGGTGGGCAGCGTCGAGGTCCAGATCTTGGGCTCGGCGCCGGCCGCGGCGACCTTGTCGGCGAAGGACGCGGGGATCGCGTACGTGACGCGGTGGCCGCGGGCGACGAGCTCGCGGATCACCTCCAGGCTGGGGTTCACATGCCCGGAAGCGGCGATGGAGAACATGGCGATGTGCGCGGGCTTGTGAGCTGTCATGCGCTCAGCTTAGACGAGACGAGACGTCTCGTGCAAGACGTATCGTCTCGTCGGGACGGGGTGCCGACCTCCGGCCTCCTGGGTCCGGGGTGCCGACCTCCGGCCTCCTGGGTTCAGTCCTCCCGGCCGATCCCGGCGACCTGGACGATGAGGCGGGCGAGGTCCGGGTGGAACACATCGTTGTGCGCACCGGCCGGCGGGTCCCCTTCGCGTACGACACCGGAGACGTCGACGTTGAGGCACTGCCGGTCACTCATGCCGTGACGCAGGACTTCGTCGAGGCCGACCGAGGTGAACGACGCCGACGCCTGGGCTCCGTCATGGCCGAGGGCGCCCCATTTGCGGTCGATGCCCGACAGCGAGGCCGAGTCGCCGATCATGCGGGTGGCGAGCGGGTGCATCAGGCCGAGTTCGAGATCGTTGTGCGAGTAGCAGCACACGAGCGGACCGGCCAGACGCTCCGGGCAACCGGCCAGAGCGCCGCCGCCGCGCATCTGATGGGGCATGTGGTCGGCGAACGCGAAGTGGGACAGGGCCGGCTGCAGCAGCACCATCGAGGCCACGGCGCGGGAGTCCTCGGCCTGGTTCCGTAACGCGTAGGCGACCAGGCGCGCCCCGAAGCCGTGACCGACCAGGTGGATGCGCACCCCGGGCACGCTCCGGGCCAGCAGCTCCAGAACGGGCGCGAGGCCGTAGGCGCCCACGACGCCAGCGCGACGGCGGAAGGTATGTCCGGCGACCTGGCGCAGCAGTTCGTGCGCCCCGCGCCACAACTCGTCGTGCCCGGTGGCGAAGCGCGCGTCGCCGAACCCGCCGGCGGTCTGCACCGGACCGGTCTGTTCCAGCCGCGGGCTGAGCGCGTCCGGCGCACGGGGCCCGAGGATCGCCGACTCCTCGAGGGTGCCGTGGTGCGAGACTCCGGCCGCTCCCTCCGCACTGTGCTGCTCGGTGCGTTCGGGCCGGTGGTGGGTGGCCTCGACGGCCTCGCGCGCCTCGTCGAGCGCGGCCGCGAACTCGCCGCAGACGCCGGCGGTGTCGTCGAAGAGCATCACCGGGTCGTGCTGCACAAGGCGGTCGTCCTCGGCGTCCGATGCGAAGTCGGCGCGGGCGTCGGTGAGCCGCACTTCGACGAGACGGCGCAGGAACGTGCCGAAGTCGTCGAGGGCCAGGCTGCCGGTGGGCTGCCGTGCCAGCAGGCCGGACAGTTCGCGCACCACCTCCCCGCTGTCGGGCAGGGCACCCGCCAATGCGCGGGCCGTGTCGTCGTCCAGCGCGGGCAGAGCCTCCCGCGCGGCCCGGCGCCGCTCCTCGGGCACATGCGGAGCGGACTCGTCCAGAAACCGCATCGCGGGCCAGCGCGCGCCCACCAGCGCCATGCGGGCCTCGGGTGCGGCCTCCCGTAGAAGCGCGAAGAAGCGCGCGTCGAACTCCCCCGCCACGGCGGGATCGTTGTTCCAGCCGTGCGCGAGCACGACCACATCACGCGCGCCGCTGTGCCCGATGTCACTGATCACCTGGTCGCGGGCGCGCGGATCGACGGCTCCGTGCGGGTCGAACTCCCACACACCCTCCGCCACGGCCCCTCGTGCCGTATCCGTCATCGCCTGCCTCCTCGGCCGCCGTGCGCCGTGGGCCCAGCACCCGACGGCCGCCCCCGGCGAGTGCCCCGCGGGCCGGCCCTCATGTCCTGGGGTCACCTGCCGCACACCCCGCGGGCACTTGGGCTCCACGGTGGGACCACACCGCGTTTGCACCGCGAAGATCGGGTCATCCGCAACGGCATGACGAACCAACACAGCAAGACCGACAGCAAGAAGCCGGCCGACATGGCCGCAAAGACGGCCGGCACCGTGGCGGAGGCCGGTGGCAGTGCGACCGACAAGGCCGAGAAGTCGGCCCGCGCCTCGGGCCGTGTCCTCACCGGTGCGCTCGGCAGTGTCGAGTCCGGCCGCAAGGCCGTGACGGCGACCGCCGGACGGGCGGGTGCGGCGGCCCTGACCGCGTGGGCGGCCTTCAAGAACCGCAAACTGATCGCGGCGGTCTCGGCGGCCGGAATCACCGCGCTCGGCCTGGCCACCTACGGCGCGGGACGCCGCGCCGAGCGCAAGCGCCGCGGTCCGGTGGCGCGATGGAGCGGTGGACGCCTGTGAGCGTGGTTTGCGTCCGGCCTGACGGGATACGTGCAAAGGCACCCCATGGGCAGATCTGTGAGAGCGCACCGTGGGTCAGGCGTCGCCCGGTTGAGAAAACAGCCGGCGGCGCCGCCGCACGTATGCCCCGGTCGATGTCGCGCCCCCGCCCCGCGGGCGGGATGACGGTCTGAAGCCGGAGCAGGAGAAGGGAACGCATGGACCGAAGAGCCCGCATGCACGTCGCGCCGGACCCGGAGCAGGGTGACGTCGAAGCACTACGCGACCAACTCGCCCGCACCACCGAGGAGATCCGGCACCTGCGGGCCCGTGATCGCAGCCGGCCGGCCGTCGCGATGGCCCAGGGCCTGCTGATGGAGCGCTACCGGCTCCGGGACGCCGACGAGGCGTTCGTCCTGCTGCGCCACACCTCACAGCGCTTCAACGTGAAGATGCGCTCCCTGGTGGACGCGGTGCTCACCACCGCACGCCCGGACAGCATGAGGGAGCTGTGGTTCCCCGGCAGGGTCAGGCAGCACCCTCCCCTGCTGCCGGCCCTGGACCTCAACGGCGATGCGCCGGTGCACCGCAGCGGCGTCCTGCGCGTGGTGCTGTCACAGGTCCTCGCCATCACCGGGACCGACATGGGCAATGTGCAGCTGGCCGACCCGGTGGCGCGCGGCCTGCGCCTCGAACACCACACCGGTCACAGCGACGACTTCGTGGACTACTTCGCCTTCGTCGGCGAGACCGGCACCGCCTGCGGCGAGGCCGCCGCGGCGCTCGCGCTGCGCACCGTGCGCGACGTGGCCGTCGATCCGGTCTTCACCGACGGTGCACGGCGCACGATCCTTCAGGCGGGCAGCCGGTCCGTGCACAGCGTTCCGCTGATCGGCGCGGACGGCAGTTGCGTGGGCATGGTGTCCGCCCACCTGGCCGGCCCGTCCGGTGAACTGGCCGCCCGCCAGTCCGCGTTGCTCACCAGGATCGGCCACGAGACCGGCCGCTGGCTGGCCTGGTACGAGGAGACCCTGGTACGTGACGCCCTGGAGTTCCTGCACGCCCTGGGGCGCCGCCCCGACCTCCTCCCGCCGCGAGGCGCGTAAGGCCCTCGCGGGCAGTGCCGGGGCGGCGCCGCTCCGGACACCCGCAGTGCCGGGGCCGCGCCGATCCAACCGCCCGCAGTGCCGGGGCGGGGGCGGCCCCGGCGCCCCCCAGGGCCGGGCGGGGGCGCCCCGCCGGCCCCCTCCGGCGGGGGGGGGGGG
>NZ_JAEIMH010000008.1:98562-129060 GCF_016464295.1 Streptomyces sp. N35
GCCGCTCCGAACGCCCGTAATGCCGGAGCGGCGCCGCCACGACGTCCTCATGCGGCGCGGGGCAGATCCGGCTCGTCGGCGCCGAGGGCCTGGGCGCGGACCTTGGCACAGCTGCGCGTGATGAGCCGGGACACATGCATCTGGGAGATGTCCAGCTGATCGGCGATGGCCTGCTGCGTCTTGTCCTCGAAGAAGCGCAGATACAGGATCGTGCGCTCGCGCTCGGGCAGCTTCGCAAGCCCCTCCTTCGCCGCCTCGCGGTCGATCACGGTGTCATAGGCGGGGTCGGGGTCACCGAGCGCGTCGGCAAGGCTGAAGCCGTCGTCGGCCGAGGACAACTGGGCGTCCAAGGACAGCGTGCTGTGGCTGTGCAGCGCCTGCATGCCCTCCTTCACCTCGTCCTCGGTGAGGCCGAGGTGTTCCGCGATCTCCTCGATCTGCGGCTCACCGGCGCCGGGCAGCTGGGAGAGTTCACGGTGCGCGCCGCGGATGCGGTTTCGCAGTTCCTGTACGCGGCGCGGGACGCGCAGCGCCCAGGACCGGTCCCGGAAGTGCCGCTTGATCTCACCGGTAATGGTGGGCACCGCGTAACTCTCGAACGCGCCGCGACTCGGCTCGTAATGGTCGATCGCCTTGACCAGGCCCAGTGCGGCAACCTGGCGCAGATCGTCGAGTTCCTCGCCGCGCCGGCCGAAACGCCCCGCGATGCGGTGGGCCATCGGCAGCCAGGCCTCGGCGAGTTCTTCCTTCAAGAGCTCACGCTCCGGCCCCTCGTCGAGGGCGACGAGCCGCACGAACTGCGCGGCGGTATCCGGTGCGTCATCGTGCGGGTGACGCACGCGTCGAGAGGTGGACGAGGTGGCGTGGCCGGGGCGGTTGTTCGTGGTGTGAGTATGCGCAGACATACGAATCCCTTCGCCGTGGAGTCATCGGGCTCGACCGCAGTGAGGGGCCGTTCGTCAGGCCGCCGTACATCCGGAACCGGACAGACCGCCCCTGCGGTTGCGCCTCCGGTCCGAAGCACGAGGACTCGCATGCCCCTGCCCTCCGCCGCCAAACGGACAAGTTCTCAACGGGGATATTCACCGGCCACGCGCCGCGGCGCCTCGCCCCGGGAATGCATGGCCGAGGTCATCCCGGGAACACGGGGGACCGGAAGCGACGGGCCCGTTCGGGCGGAAAGACAGTTGGGGGAGTTCGATGTTGATGGCGCACCCGGCCGTGCTGCTCGACCTGATGGACGAGTACGCGGCGCTGAAGATCCTCGAAGCCGAGAAGGGGGCCCCTCAGGTGCAACGGAGACTGGAGGACGTGGCGTACACCCTGTGTATCGCCACGGGCACCCGGGATGTCGACATGGCCCTGATCGCGGCCCGGCACCGTCTGTCGGGTGCGCGTACGGGCGACGACTCGCTGGCCGGCGCCTGACCCGCACGCACCTCACAGGCACCTCACACGCACCTCACACGCACCTCGTACGTACGAAGGAGGAGGAGTAACTCATGTCGTCCTCGCTGCTCGAAGCCGTCGACGTCGAAGCGCCCGTCTCGGTGAGCTGGGCGCTGTGGAAGGACGTCGAACGCTGGCCTTCCTTCCTCAGCCATGTGAAACACGTCAAGCGCATCGACCCGAGCACCTTCGCCTGGCAGCTCTCGTTGCCCGGCGCGGACAAGGAGTTCGTGGCGCAACTCGCCGAGGTCGTGCCCGAGGAGCGCATCGCCTGGCACACGACCCAGGGCGTGGAGCACGCGGGCGTGGTCACCTTCCACCGGCTCAGTGATACGCGCAGCCGCGTGACGCTGCAGGTCGAGTACGACCCGAAGGGCTTCGTGGAGTATCTGGGCGCCCTGACGAACCTCGACAAGGCCTTGGCCAATTACGACTTGGGCCAGTTCAAGAACATGGCGGAGCGCGAAGCCGCGCGCGGCGGCGGATCCGCCTGAGACGTCACGGCACCCGAGACCTCAAACCGCCTGGGACCTCACGTCAGCGGAGGGTTCCACTCGAGCAGCAGGATCGTGGCATCGTCGCGGAGCCTGTTCTCGGAGGCGTCGAGCACCGAGTGGATCAGACGGCGCAGCGTCTCCGGGGCGGGCTCCCCGGTGGAGGCGGCGTGGATCACCGCCTGCGCGAAGCGATGGGCGCCGAACTCGGCGCCGTCGGCGAGACGGGCCTCGGTGATGCCGTCGGTGTGCAGCAGCACGCGGTCCCCCGGCTCGAGCGCGATCTGGTGGACCGTCCGGGGAGCGTCCGTGAGCAGAGCGGGCAGCCCCATCGGGACGTCCGGTTCGCGCTCCATGGCCTCGGAGACAAGACGCTGGCCGCGCACCAGAAGCGGCGGCGGATGCCCGCAGTTGATCCAGCGCAGCGCTCCCGTGGCCAGGTCCAGCTGGGCCAGGACGGCGGTGCAGAACTGGTCGGGCAGCCACTCGCCGAGCGCCGTGTCCACGGCGGTCGTCAGCTCGTTCAGATCCGAGCCGGTCCGCCGCGCGTTGCGGCACGCGGCCACCGTGACGGTGGCGGTGAGGCCCGAGGACAGATCGTGGCCCATCGCGTCCACGACGGCGGCGTGCAGGGTGGTCGGGGTCAGCGCATGGTCGTACGCGTCGCCGCCGATCTCGTACGCGGGCTCCATCACCGCGGTGGAGACGATCCGCGGCGTGCCGATGGTGCGGGGCGGCAGCAGGGCGCGGAGCATCTCCGCCGGCAGCCCCATGGGCTCGGTCCGTGTGCGCTGCACCACGGAGTCCTTGTAGGCGCGCTTCGAGGTGATCACCGGGGCGAGCAGGGCGGCCAGGGCCCGGCAGCGCACCAGGAACGACGGGTCCATGGCCGGAGCCGAGGCGGACAGCACGCCGAGCCGCTCGGCCCCGTCGATCAGCGGCAGCCAGACCGTGATCGCGCGGTCGCCCTCCTCGATGTGCAGGTCCTGCTTCCGGTACGCCCACCCGCCGGCGGAGTCGTCGACGGCCAGCGGCTCCGCCGGAGACCCGAGCGGAATCAGCCGGCGCTGCTGCAGATCGGCCAGATACGCCTGGACAGGCGCCAGGTCCAGGGCCTCGGCCGCCAAGGTCACGACCATGGCCAGGTCGAGCTCCGCGATATGACCGCCGGCGAGAAACCCGGTCAGCCGGGCATCGAGGCCGTCCGTGCCCTCCGCGTCCTGCGCGTCCTGCGCTGCCGTCACGCCGCCGCTCCCGTGTCGGTACTGCCGGGTCGTCCAGGCAGCTCACTGCCTTCTCGCAGTGTCACACCGGCTCGCCGTGCGGTCGTGTTCGTCCCGGCCGGTGGAGTGACCGGCCGGGCAGGTCAGGCACAGGCTTGACGCTGAGTGATCACACGTGGCGTACGGCTCATCGGCGGGCCGTAGGAACGCTTCACACACCGCGGGCGGTGCGCCGTACGCACTCGTCGACGATCTCCCGCAGACTGCCGCCGCGCTCGAAGACGGCGCGCTGGACGCGGGCTCCGTTGCCGTCGCGCAGCAGCCGGTCGAGCAGCGAGCGGGCCGTCTCCACGTCGCCGGAGTCCTCGAGTGCGGGACGCACGTGGTCGAAGAGCGCCTCCGCCACGGACCGGGCCGGGGCGGGCTCCATCGACAGCGGATGCACGAGCCTGTCCTCGAGACCCGACCGCGCCGCGCGCCAGCAGGCCAGCCGGAGCAGGGACACGGAGTGCGGTTCAGGGGCCTCGCCCGCGCGCCACTGCCGGGCGGCCGTCTCGACGAGCCCCCGTACGAGCATGGCGAGCAGCACCGTCACGGACGGTTCGAGGCAGACATCGGCGATGCGCACCTCGACGGTCGGGTAGGTGTCCGAGAGCCGGGCGTCGAAATAGACCATCCCTTTGTCCAGGAGGGTGCCCGTGGCGACCATGGCGCGGGTCTGCTCGTGATAGGCGGCCGCGTCGTCGAAGAGCTCCACCGGTCCGGCCGAGGGCCAGCGCCCCCACACCCGGCTGCGGTAGCTGTGGTAGTCGGTGTCCTGCCCCTGCCAGAAAGGGGAGTTGGCGCTCAGGGCGAGCAGCACGGACAGCCAGGGACGGATGCGGTTGAGCACCGCCACGCCCTCCTCGTCGGACTCCACGAAGACATGGACGTGGCAGCCGCAGGTGAGCTGTTCCTGTGTGGTGAGGCCGAACTGCTCCTCCAGCCATTGGTAGCGCGGTCCCGTGCCCACATCAGGGCTCACCGGAAGGGGTGAGGTGGCGAGCGCGGCGACGGCACCGCCCAGTGCCTCGGCGTGCTGGGCCGCCTCCTTGCGCCACTGGACGATCTCGCGGGCGAGATCGTCCATCCCCTCCTGGGGGCTGGTGGCGAACTCCAGTTGCTGACGGTGAAGTTCCGCCTCGAAGGCGTCATCGGGGCCTCCGTCGCGGGACGCCATCGCCATCACCGCGGTGGACAGCGCCCTGGGCTCCCCGCTCTCCCGGTCGACGAGCAGCAGCTCCTCTTCCACCCCGACACTGCGCATACGGACCATCCCTCGGCGTATCGGCCCCTCGACGGATCGGGAGCGCGGCTATCTCTGGTAGCGCCTGAGTACCAGGTTTCCGTCCTTCACAATCCGCTTCTCCAACTCGGCCGCGTCGATCGCCCCGCTGTAGTACTCCTGCAGTGCGGGCGTGGCCACCTTGTCCTTCCACTCGGGATAGCCGCGTACGGACTGAGCGGGGGCCGAGGTCAGATGCGAGGCGAGGGCAGTGCCCGTCGCCCAGCCGTCCTTCTCGGCGTGCAGCGCGGGTGCCTTCAGGGCCTCGGTGCCGGTGGGCAGCATCCAGTCGCCCTTGGCCAGGCGCACCATGTTGTCCGGCTGCAGCAGGAAGTCGATGAACTCCATCGCCTCCTTCTTGTGCTCGGTGTCCTCGGAGATCGACAGGGTCTGCGGCGAGACGCCCTGCGTGAGTCCGTCGGCGCCGGCGGGTGCGGGCAGCACCTGCCACTCGAAGCCGTCCGGCGCCTGCTGGACGATCTGCTGGCGGTACGAGAAGCCGAGCGGCACCATCGCGTACTTGCCGCCGAAGAAGCCGGGCAGGGTGTCCGAGCCGCCCATGCCGAGCGTCGTACTCGACGCGCTGTGGTCGGTGTTGACCTGGTCGTGGATCGTGCCCGGCACGACCCCGTCGCCCTCCTCGAAGCGGATGTCCACCTTGCCGTCGGACTCCCGGTGGAAGAGCCTGCCACCCGCGGAGAGCGAGAGGTTGAGGGTGGCGGAGACCGGCTCCTTCAGGGGCCAGGCGACGCCGTACTTGCCGTCGCCGCTCAACTCCTTGGTGATCCGGCGGAATTCGTCCCAGGTCCAGGGCTTGTCCGGGGTCGGGATCCGTACACCGGACTCCTTGAGCCACTTGGCGTTCGCCATGATGACCCGCGGTTCCTGGAGGAACGGAACGCCGTAGATCCCCTCGTCGAAGGTCGTCGTGTCCCAGCTGTTCCGCGGGATGTCGGACTTGAGGCGCGCGGGGATCAGCTCGGTCAGATCGGTGAGATAGCCGCCGTACGCGAAGTCCGCGAGGTCGTCGGAGGCGTCGTGGATGATGTCCGGCGCCTCACCGCCCTCGAAGGAGGTGAGCAGCTGGTCGTGGACGCTGTCCCAGCTGCCCTGGATGTACTTGACCTGGACGTCGGGGTGGGCGGCGTTCCACTCCTTCACCAGTTCCTTGTTCACCTCGACGGACTCGGCCTGCCAGGCGAGGGACTGGAACTGGAGGGTGATCTTCCCGTCCTTGTCGGGGGCGTCGCCGCTGCAGCCGGTGAGCACCACCATGAGCACGGCGACGAGCAGACCGAGCGTCTTGAACGCCCTCACGGAGCACATCAGCTCTTCACCGCCCCTGCGAGCATGCCGCCCGTGATCCGCTTCTGGATGATCGCGAAGATCACCAGCGAGGGGATGGTGGCGAGGAACGCGGCGGCGGCGAGCGGGCCGAGGTCGGCCACGCCCTCCGAGCCGATGAAGCGGTTCAGGATGACCGGCAAGGTCTGCTTCTCCGGGGTCTTGAGCAGGACGAGCGCGAAGAAGAACTCGTTCCACGCCGTGATGAACGCGAACATCGCCGTGGCCACGATGCCGGGCGCGAGCAGCGGTGCGACCACCGAGACGAACGTCCGCAGCTTGCTCGCGCCGTCGACCGCCGCGGCCTCTTCGAGTTCGGTCGGCACGGCCCGTACGTAGCCGACGAGCATCCAGAGCGCGAAGGGCAGCGACCACACCACGTACACCATGATCAGGCCGGGCAGGGCGTTGATCAGATGCAGATTCTTCAGGATCAGGAACAGCGGGATGATGATGAGCACGAACGGGAACGCCTGGCTCACCACGACCCAGCCGGTCGCCGCCGTGGAAAGGCGGCTCCGGTGGCGGGCCATCACATACGCCATCGGTGTCGCGATCACCACCGCGACCAGGGCCGCGCTCAGCGCCACGATCAGGGAGTTGAGAGCTGCCTGGAACAGCGGCTGTTCGTCGAAGGCCTGCCGGAAGTTCTGCAGGGTGGGGTTCTCGGGGATCCACGTCGGATCCAGACTCCCCAGCTCCTTGGCCGGCTTGAACGCCGTGGAGATCAGCCACAGGAACGGGAAGGCCAGGAAGACGAGATAGGCGAGCAGGGCCACGTACTGCGCGGCGCGTGCGGATTTCTTTGTACGCATGACTACTCGTCGCCTCCCTTCAGACGGCCGACCAGATAGAACGCGAGGATCACCGAGATCACCGCGACCATGACGCAGCCCATCGCCGCGGCATAGCCGAACTGCCCGTACCGGAAGGCCTCTTCGTACGCGAAGAGCATCGGCAGGCGGGTGCGGCCGCCCGGGCCGCCCTGGGTGAGGACATAGACCAGGGCGAACGAGTTGAAGTTCCAGATGAAGTTGAGCGCCGAGATGGCGAGCGCGATCGGTTTGATCGCCGGCCAGGTGACCGTGCGGAAGCGGCGCCAGGCGCCGGCGCCGTCCATCGCGGCCGCTTCATGGAGCTCGCGCGGGGTGTTCTGCAGTCCCGCGAGCAGCGCGACCGTGGTCTGCGGCATGCCCGCCCAGATCCCGACGACGATCACCGCGAACAGCGCGGTCGCCGTGCCCGTCAGCCAGTCACGGCCTTCGCCCAGACCCAGGCTGGAGAGCGTCTCGTTGAGTACGCCCGCGTCGGGGTGGTAGACGAGCCGCCACATGATGCCGACGACGACCTCGGGCATCGCCCACGGAATGATCGCCAACGCCCGGGCCAGCCAGCGGAAGCGCAGATTCTGGTTGAGCAGCAGCGCCAGGCCGAGCGCGAGGAAGAACTGCGGAACGGTGACGCCGACCGCCCAGAGCAGACCGATGCGGAACGAGTCCCAGAAGAGGGTGTCGTGCAGCAGGTCCTGGAAGTTGAGCAGCCCGATCCACTGGGTGGGTTCGGTACGTCCTGACTGGGAGTCGGTGAACGCGAGCGCGATGCCGTAGAGCAGCGGCCCGACGCTAAGGACCAGAATCGGAATCAGCGCCGGCAGGACCAGGAACCAGGCTCCGTGGTCGGCCGGTCTGCGCGAGGGCGCATTCTTCGCTGACCGCTTCGACTTCGTCGCGGTCGCCAATGTCACGGAATCGGCTCCTTCGGGCGGGTACGTAGCGGTACGGCCGCCCTGGCGGCCCTGGTCATCGTGCTGACGTGGACCTGATACGTCAAGCGACCTCGCAGGAGATACGCGGTGTGCGAATGCAAGACTGATCCCGATCGCGGGCCCGGACCGGAGGCGGAACGGCACCGCGGCGGGTGCGAACGGAACGGTACGGAGGCGGCGGATGGACGAGGCAAGGGCACGTCAGGTGCTCGACGGAGTGGGGCTCACCGGGGATGCGCGGCTGCTCTCGCTCGGTGAGAACGCGGTGTTCGCACTCGGTGATCTCGTCGCCAAGGTCGGCCGTTCGGCCCCCGGTCTGATCGAACGGGCCGGCCACGAGGTGAAGATCGCCGAGTGGCTCGCGGAGTCGGGGGTGCCGGCAGTGCGGGCCGCCGAGCCCAAGCCCCGTGTGTGCGAGGGGCATCCGGTCACGGTGTGGCACCGGCTCGGCGCGCCGGTGCGGCCCGCGGAGCCGGCGGATCTCGCCGGCCTGATCCGGCTCGTGCATCAACTCCCCTCCCCTCCCGCGGAGTCCTTCGTGCTGCCGCGCCGTGAACTGCTCGGCGGGGTCAACCGCTGGCTGCGCCTTGCCGGTGACGCGATCGATCCGGCGGATGTGGAGTTTCTGCGCGCGCGGCGGGCCGCCTTCTCGGATGAGGTCAGGCAGCTGACGCCGCATCTGCCCAAGGGCCCGATCCACGGCGATGCGCTGCCGCGCAATGTGCTGGTCACGGCGGACGGACCCGTACTCGTGGACCTGGAGACGTTCTCGTCCGACTTCCGCGAGCACGATCTTGTGGTGATGGCGCTGTCCCGCGACCGGTACGGACTCGACCCCGCCGCGTATGACTCCTTTGTCCGGGTCTACGAGTGGGATGTCCGGGAGTGGGACGGGTGTGCGGTGCTGCGGGGGGCGCGGGAGACGGCGAGCTGCGCGTGGGTGGCGCAGCACGCGCCCACCAACCCGAAGGCGCTGGCGGAGTTCGAGCGGCGGGTGGCCTCCTTGCGGGACGGGGATCCGGCGGTGCGCTGGTATCCGTTCTGAGCCGCGCGCCCCACGCGGCCGCGCGCCCCACGCGAGGGTGCGAGAGAGGCACTCGCGCGCGGGGCGAACGGGCTACACCCGTTCGGGGGCAGGGACCGCGCGCCTTTCAGGGGCGGGGGCCGCGCGTCGCAGGCCCCGGACCGGGCGGGTGGCGACGAGTGCCACCGCGCACCCGGTGCTCATCAGGGCGGCGAGCAACAGCAGTTCGTGCACGCCCAGGACCGAGCTTGCGGGTCCGGAGACCACCTGGCCGAGCGGGATCGCGAGGATCGACCCCGCGATCTCGTACGCGGAGATCCGGTTGAGCTTGTCCCCCGGGACCTGGGTCTGCACGGTCGTCGCCCACTGCACACCCCAGTACGCCCAGCCGGCACCGCTCAGCGCGTAACCGAGGAACACCGTCGGCAGCGAGATGTCCGGGGCGAGCCCCGCGGCGAGCGGCATCAGCGGGAACAGGAACATCGCCACCGCCCCGCCGAGCAGCGGCCGCGCGGGGCGGATCCTGATCGCGACCAGGCCGCCGAGCACGCATCCGGCGCCGAACGCGCCCTCGGCGTATCCGAAGGCGGCGCTCCCGTGTTCTCCGGTGATCGAGGCCGCGCCGAGCGGTGTGACCGGACCCCAGACGAACACGCCGAGCACCCACCAGATGAGGATCACCGCCCACAGCCAGGATCTGGAGCGGAACTCCTGCCAGCCCTCGCGCAGGTTCTCCAGGGTCGAGGCGGAACGGTCGACGGTGAACGCCCCGAGCCGCAGCGCGAGCAGGCACAGACCGCTCGCCCCGAACGTGCCCGCGGTCACCGCGAACGCCCACACCGGGGAGAAGGCCGCGAGGAGTCCCGCGAGTGCGGGCCCCGCCATGGTCGAGATGCCCTGCGCCACGCGCAGCACCCCGTTGGCCTTCTGAGCATCGGCGGCGACCTGCGGGACAAGGCCGTTCACGCCCGGCTGGAACATCGCGGTGGCCAGACCGCCGAGCGCCGTCACCCCGATCAGGAACCCCAGCCCCGGCCGCCCCGAGGCGAAGGCCACGGCCGTCGCGCCGATCAGGGCGCAGCGCACCGCGTCCGCCCCGATCATCAGCGGCCGCGGGTGGATCCGGTCCGCGAGCACCCCGCCGAAGACGACGAACAACGCGAACGCCCCCATCCAGGCGCCCAGCGCATACCCGACCGCGCTCACGCCGTACCCGAGGGCCAGCATCGCCACCGACAGCGCGACGGGCAGCATCGCGTCACCGAGCAACGAGGCGATGCGGGCGGTGAAGTAGAGCGTGAAGTTACGGGTCCACAACGGCGGTACGGGAGGCAGCGGTTCGCTCGTCGCGTACGCCGCCCGGGTCGTCTCCGTCATCGCGGACCACCGTGCGCATGCCGTACGGCTCTCGGCACGCTCTCCACCCCAGCACGACCCACGGGTCCCACACCCCACCCCAAGACAAGCGATCGACACGGCTCCTACCGAGCCTCGGCACCGCTCATGTTGACCTTGACCCCGCCCCGGGAGCAAGGTCTATACCACCGGCGAGCCCCGCCGCCCCGGGCCCGCCTCGCCCCTCCGCTCCCCGGACCGAGGGCTTCACACGCCGGAGTTGATATCGAGCTCCCTCAAGGGCCAGCTCGCCTCCACCACCGCCGACGCGTCCCCCTTCGCCCGCAGGAATTCCTGGAAGTCCGCCGCCCACTCCGCGTACCAGACGATCTGCTGACGGTGCAGCGCGGCCGGGCCGAGGGTGGCGATCTTCGGGTAGCGGTCGGCTATCGCGCCCGCGAGACGGGCCGCGGCGAGGGCGTCGGCCGTCGCATTGTGCGCGTCGTCGAGCACGATCCCGTACTCGGTGCAGACCGCCTCCAGATTGCGCTTTCCTTTGCGATAGCGATCGGCTGTGCGGTCGATGATGTACGGGTCGATGACGGGCGCCGGCTCGCGCCCGCCCAGACGCTCCCGCAGCGAGGGCAGGCCGTGGCGCCGCAACTCGGCGGAGAGCAGGGTCAGATCGAAGGTCGCGTTGTACGCCACGACCGGGACGCCCGCGTCCCAGTACCCCACCAGGGCGCGGGCCAGCTGATCCGCGACCTCACCGGCCGGACGGCCTTCGGACGCAGCGCGCTCGTTGCTGATGCCGTGCACCGCGACCGCCTCGGCGGGGATCGGCACGCCCGGATCGGCGAGCCACTCCCTGCGCCCTATCGGCTTCCCGCCCCTGACCTCGATCAGCGCGCCGGTCACGATGCGCGCCTCGCGCGGGTCCGTGCCCGTGGTCTCGAGGTCGAAGCCGATCAGCAGCTCCTGGTGCCAGCCCATGCGTGGCGCCTCCTTCGTTGCGGTTCCCCCGTGTGGTCACACGATCGCATGCGGCACTGACAACGAGCTCCGCCCGGGGTCCGCTCCGGGGTGCGGCCCCGCGGCGCCCCGGGGGGCACGGGCCCCGGGGCTCACGACACCGGCCCGAGATCCCCGCCCCCGGGGCTCACCGCACCCGCCCGCGATCCCCCCGCCCCCGGAGCTCACGACACCGGCCGGGAGTCCGCCCACACCGACTCGAACTCTTCCCGGTACGTCTCGAAGAGACCGTGCTCCCCGCCCCGGGCCTCGTCCGCCTTGACCACCCGGGAGCCGCTGCGCAGCACCAGGACGGGCGCCTCCATGCCGCGCGCCCGGCGCAGATAGGACTGGATCACCGCGACCCCGTCCGCCCCGTCCCCGTCGACCATGTACGCGGTGAAGCGCGGGGTCTCGTCGAAGACATGGATCTCGAAGGCGCCCGGGTCGCGCAGACGCGAACGCACTCGTCGCATATGCAAAATGTTCATCTCGACGGAGCGGCTCAACTCGCCCCGCTTCAGCCCCAGTTCGCGCTCGCGCCGTTTCACCGCGCTGCTCGCCGGGTTCAGGAAGAGCAGCCGCACCCGGCCGCCCGCCTCCGCGAGGCGCATCAGCCGGCGGCCCGAGAAGTTCTGCACCAGGAGATTGAGCCCTATGCCGATCGCGTCGAGGCGGCGGGCGCCGCCGAAGAGATCCTCGGCCGGGAACTGCCGCAGCAGCCGGACCCGGTCCGGATGCACCCCCACCACATCCGCGTACCGGTCCCCGACGATGTCCTCCACCGCGTCCACCGGCAGCCGGCGCGCGGACGGCACCTCCGCGTCCCCGCCCAGTATCTCGAGCAACCGGGAGGAAGCCCGTTCGGCCTGCGCGAGCACCGTCTCCGACAGGGCGCGGTTGCGGGAGACCACATTGCGCGTGACCTCCAGCTCGTCCAGGGCGAGCTCCACATCACGCCGGTCGTCGAAGTACGGCTCGAAGCAGGGCCAGTGCTGCACCATCAGCTCGCGCAGCTGCGGCAGCGTAAGGAAACTCAGCACGTTGTCGTCGGCCGGGTCCAGCAAGTAGCCCTTGCGGCGGCTCACTTCCCGTACGGCGACCGCCCGCTGTACCCACTCCTGTCCGGCGGGACCGGCGGCGGCCACGACCCAGTCGTCACCGTGGACGGGTTCGTAGATGGGGCGCAGGACGGCGGCGACCACGGCGCGCAGCCGCTGCTCGACCAGATTCAGCCAGATGTAGGCCCGCCCGGCGCGCTGTGCGCGGGTGCGCACCTCGCGCCAGGCGTCGGCGCCCCAGTTCAGTTCCGGTCCGATCTGGGAGCTCGTGTCCACAGGTCGTGCCAGGGACACCGCTGAGGGCGGGGTGTCCGTGGAGCCTCCCTCATCGCGACCCGAGTCGCCTGGGGGCAGCTCAAGACCTCCCGAGCTCACCCGTGCACCGCCTTCCGCTCCCCCTGGGGCCCTGTCGCGTTGACGAAACGGGCCTCCGGGCCGAGCAGCGCCCGGACCCCGTTCAACGATCAAGGAAGGGTACTCCGGGAGCGGCGGGCGGTGCAGCAGGATGGACAGGCTGCTTTTCTCAACTCCCTTGATCCGGCTGGCCGTTCTGATCCGCCATGTCCGCGGGAGTGAGCGGATTCATAGCGGTCACATCACGCGGGGCCAGCGAGAAGCCCTGCCAGTGCACCGGCATCGGCTGCTGGTCCTCGTCCCGCGCCACGTGATGGAAGCCCATGTTGACCCATACGATCGGGTGGGTGAGGGTCTGTCCGTTGACCCACTTGTCGACGCTCCTGCCGCCGCCCGCCCCGCAGTTCGGGATGTTGTCGCTCGCGAACTGCTCGCACTTCTTGTAGTTCGTGAAGAACACGTCGTGCTTGGTGAACGGACGCCCCGAGTACTTGGCCTGCGCGCCCGGCACGATCTCGTACGAACGGGCGTGGCCGTCCTTGTTCTTGCCGGCCGTGCTCACCACCCGCCACCAGCGCATCGTCCTGGCGTCCGCGGCCAGTTCCTTGGTCACCTCGGTGCGCGTGGTCTTGTTGGTCGGCGTGGAGCCGCCGCGCGCGGGCGGGCTGATCTTCGAGTCGTACTGCTCGACCTTCGCCTTCGGCGAGCCGTCCAGGCCGAAGTTGAGCCGCCAGAAGACATTGTGGCTGTGGCTCGTCGCATAGTCCTTGGCGCCCTTGCCGATGGGCCAGCCGCGGCCGTCGCCCGCGTCGTAGTCACCGGAGGAGAGCGAGCCGGTCGCGCCCACGTTGGCCTGGATGGTGCCGTCGTCCTGGAAACGCCACTCGGTGATGTACTCGTACCAGCCGACCTGGTTCACCGCGTACACCAGCAGGTCCTTGCCCTGCGCCTGGCGGATCTTGACGCCGCCGTTCTCCTGCACCTCGCTCATGCGGTACGCATGGCCGCGGGCCTTGGTGGTGACGCAGAGGCCCTTCACATTGGCCTGCTCCGGGTTCCAGGCCTCGGGGACCTTCACGGTCTTGATGGTGCCGCCCGGGCACTCCCCCGGGTTCATCGGCATCAGACCCTGCCCGAAGCCGGCGCCCGTGAGGTCGTCGTACTCCACCGAGCCGTCGTCGTAGGGGACATGGATCTGCGCGAGCTTGGCGGTGGTGAGGACCGGGATCGGGGCCGCCTCGCCCTTCGGCTGGTACGAGATCTTGTCGAGGACCAGGCCTGCCGCGGTCTCGTAGTGCCAGCACATCCGCCAGGTGGTGCCGCCGGACAGGGTCTGCTCGATGCGGTACGCGGCGCTGCAGTCGGCGGCCGGCGCGGGGGCCGCGGGGGTGCCGGCCGCGGGGTTCCCGGGTGCCGCGGCGTTGGCGGCCCCCGCCGCCAGTGCCGTGCCGCCGAGGACGGCGGCGGCGCTCAGGGCGGCGAACCGGCTACGCGCGCGGCGTGCTCTGTTCACGTGCATGGTGAAGTGCTCCCTCGTACAGAAGTGGGGGGTGGCTCCACGGCTCCGGCGCAACAGGCGCTCGGGGAGCCGGAGTTACGGCCACGTCGTCAGGAAAGGCGGCCCACCGAGCGCGAGCTCAGGTCGACGATCAGGTCACGGGCGTCGATCCAGGGCCCGTTGACCACCTTCGGGAAGAGGCGTACGCAGCGGTGCCTGCCGCACTCCCCCAGCGCACCCGGCGCGGGAGCCTCGGCGGCGGAACGGAAGATCATGCTGTGCACCTGCAGTTGGCCGGCCTCGGTCAGGGCCTTCCCGGTCGCGTCCTTGTAGTCCTTCTTGAGGTCCGCCGAGAGCGGGCTCTTCAGGAGCAGCTCGACCGCCTCGCGGTTCTCCTCGCGACTCGCCGGTGCCTGGACACCCTTCTGCGTGTCCGTGGCCACGACGTCACCGGCCGCCAGATCGACGGTCTTGGTGATGAGCGCGTCGGTCTTGTAGTCGTAGTACGTGAGCTCCGCGCGGCGCGGCACCGTCGCCCCGGCCGCCTCGACAGGGCTCAACTCACCGAGATTGGTGGCGAGATGCTGGACCCCGCGGTCCCCCTCGACATCGCGGCCCCCGGTCAGCTGGGCCGCACCCGAGGCGATCTGTTCGGCACGCCGCAGTTCGCCGTCGGTGAGCGGATCGCGCCCGACGCCCTTGTCGCCCTCCTCGGGGGCTTCCTCCACCTGCGCGGGCGGCAGCGCGGGAACTTCCTTCTGCTGTCCGGCCGTTGCGGCTCTGCCCGCCCCCGCCTCCGCGGTCCCCGGCAGTGTGATGCCGACCATCACCGCGGTCCCCGTGACCGCGACGGCCGCACCGGCCACCACCTTGCCAAGGTGGCGGTGCATGAGTGTGCGCACTGTTCCCCCTATGTCCTCAACTGCCTGCCCCTGTCCCCTTTGCGGGTGCAGACATTCCGAGTATGTGTGGTCGGCCTGTAGGACGGGGCGAATCGAGGGGTGGTTGCCTCACTATGGGGGAACTCTTCCCGAAGTCGCCTCAGGCCTCACGGCCGGAAGTGGAAGATTCGACCCATGCAGGTCTGGCCTGGACAGGCGTATCCGCTCGGCGCCACGTACGACGGCGCCGGGACCAATTTCGCGGTCTTCTCGGAGACCGCCGACCGCATCGAGCTCTGTCTGCTGCACGACGACGGCTCGGAGACCGCGGTGGAGCTGCGGGAGACCGACGCCTTTGTGCGGCATGCATATCTGCCCGGCATCATGCCCGGTCAGCGCTACGGGTTCCGTGCGCATGGCGCCTACGCACCCGAGCACGGGCAGCGCTGCAACTCGGCGAAGCTGCTGCTCGATCCGTACGCGCGGGCGATCAGCGGGCATATCGAGTGGGGCGAGGCGGTGTACGGCTACCACTTCGACGACCCCGAGCGGCGCAATGATCTGGACTCGGCACCGCACATGATGAGTTCGGTGGTGGTGAACCCGTACTTCGACTGGGGCGACGACCGGCCGCCGCGTACCGAGTACCACCAGACGGTGATCTACGAGGCCCATGTGAAGGGCCTGACGATGCTGCATCCGGCGGTTCCGGAGGAGGACCGCGGCACGTACGCGGCGCTCACGCATCCGGCGGTCATCGAGCATCTCACCGAACTGGGCGTCACCGCGCTCGAGTTGATGCCGGTGCACCAGTTCGTGAACGACCATCGTCTGGTCGACATGGGGCTGAGCAACTACTGGGGCTACAACACAATCGGTTTCTTCGCCCCGCACAACGCGTACGCCTCCTGGGGCGATCGCGGTCAGCAGGTCCTGGAGTTCAAGTCCGCGGTGCGGGCGCTGCACGAGGCGGGGATCGAGGTGATCCTCGACGTGGTCTACAACCACACGGCCGAGGGCAATCACCTGGGTCCGACGCTCTCGTTCCGCGGCCTAGACAACACCTCGTACTACCGCCTGACCGACGATCCGCAGTACTACATGGACACCACGGGCACCGGGAACTCGCTGCTCATGCGGTCGCCGCACGTCCTGCAGCTGATCATGGACTCGCTGCGGTACTGGGTCACCGAGATGCACGTGGACGGTTTCCGCTTCGATCTCGCGGCGACGCTGGCGCGGCAGTTCCACGAGGTGGACCGGCTCTCCTCGTTCTTCGATCTGGTGCAGCAGGACCCGGTGGTCAGTCAGGTGAAGCTGATCGCCGAGCCCTGGGACGTGGGCGAGGGCGGCTACCAGGTGGGGAACTTCCCGCCGCTGTGGACCGAGTGGAACGGCAAGTACCGCGACACCGTACGGGACTTGTGGCGCGGTGAGCCGCGGACGCTCGCCGAGTTCGCCTCGCGCCTGACGGGTTCCTCGGATCTCTACCAGGACGACGGGCGCCGCCCCCTGGCCTCGATCAACTTCGTGACCTGCCACGACGGTTTCACGCTGCATGATCTGGTCGCGTACAACGAGAAGCGCAACGAGGCCAACGGCGAGGACAACAACGACGGCGAGAGCCACAACCGCTCCTGGAACTGCGGAGTGGAGGGCGAGACCGACGACCCCGAGGTGCTCGCGCTGCGCGGCAGGCAGCTGCGGAACTTCATCGCCACGCTGCTGCTCTCGCAGGGTGTGCCGATGCTCAGTCACGGCGACGAGTTCGCGCGCACCCAGCACGGCAACAACAATGCGTACTGCCAGGACAGCGAGCTGGCCTGGGTGCACTGGCCGCAGGACGACGACGATGCCCTGCTGGCGTTCACGCGGGCGGCCGCCCGGCTCAGGCGCGAGCATCCGGTGTTCCGCAGGCGGCGCTTCTTCCATGGCCGTCCCGTGGAGGAACCGACCGGCTCACAAGGCGAGTTGACCGATATCGCCTGGTTCACCCCGGCGGGCGAGGTGATGCGTCAGCGCGACTGGGACCGCTCGCACGCCCGCGCCCTGTCGGTCTTCCTCAACGGCAACGCGATCTCCGAGCCGGGTGCGCGCGGTGAGCGCATCCAGGACGACTCGTTCCTGCTGATGTTCAACGCCGCGCCCGAGCCGGTCGAGTTCGTGGTGCCGCTGAACCATGGACGGCAGTGGCAGGTCGTGCTCGACACGTCCACCGAGGACGGGGTGCCGGGCGAGGACGGACCGAAGGTGCGGGCCGGCGACCGGCTCCGGCTCGCCGACCGCAGTATCACGGTGCTGCAGCGGCCGGCTTGAGGTCCTGCGCCTGTACGTCCGCACCGGACGGCTCCCGCACGGCGAGGGAGACGAGGAAGGCGCAGGCGGCGGCGGCGCTGCCGACGGCGAACGCCACGTGCGCCCCGTACGCCTCGGCGAGCCGTCCCGCGACGGCGAGCGTGACCGCCTGCCCGCCGACGAAGGCGCTGACCGCGAACGTCATGCCCTCGGAGAGCCGCTCCTTGGGCACGGCGCGCTCGGTCAGCCCGAATCCGGTGATCAGGTTCGGTGCGTAGATCGCGCCGAAGACCGTGACCACGAGATACAGCGCGGTCATGGAACCGGTCCAGATCAGCGGCAGCGAGAGGACGGCCGCGGCGGCCGTGGCGATGCGCCAGCGCAGCCGCAGCCCGAAGCGGGCGGGCAGCGCGGCCATGGACAGGCCGACCACGGCGCTCATCACGCCCATCGCCGCGTAGACCAGACCCGCCTGGCCCTCGTGTCCCAACTCCTGGGTGAGCGCGGTGATTCCGGCTCCGCACGCGCCCAGCAGGACGCCGAGGAGGACCAGGCCGGCGCGGACGACGTGGACCGACGGAGGCATCCGGCGTCGCGGTGGGGCGCCTGCACTCCGTAGGGTCAAAGGCACCGCACGAGCCGAGGGATGCAGCGCGAAGGCCGTCCCGCACCCGGCCACCAATAGGGCCGCCACGGCGAAGGCGTACGCGGGATGGCCGGCCACGGCCGCGATGCCGACGAGCGCGGGGCCGAGCACGAAGGACAGCTCGTCCATCGTGCCCTCCAGCGAGAGCGCCGTGTCGACAAGCCGGTCGTCCGCGCCCCGGCCGCGCGCGAGCGCCACGATGCGGGAGCGGGCCAGCGGTCCGATCCCGGGCTGGGTGGCACCCGCGAGCACACCGAGCGCGATCAGCGCGGGGGTCGGCAGGCCGGACAGCGCGGCCAGCGTGAACACGGTGATCGCGAGAGCGTTGACCAGCGCGAAGAGCAGCACCACGGGCCGCTGACCGCGCCGGTCGGCGAGCCGCCCGAGGTAGGGGCCCATGGCCACCTGGCCGAGCGCGAGAGCGCAGCCGACGGCGCCCGCGGTGCCCAGCGAGCCGCTGGTCTCGGCGACGAGCAGCACGCTGCCCATCTGGATGGTCGCGGTGGGGAGCCGCCCGAGGAACGAGACGGCCGGGAGCAGCGCCCCGGTCAGCCCGATCACCTGGCGATAAGCACCGAATGCCCCTTCTGAACCCCAACTCCCCTTGGTCATCGTCCGACGCTAGCCACGCCCGCCGAAGCGGGTGCATGAGCCGATGACACAAAAGCCGCGCAGCAGGGTACGTACGTTCGCATGACGACCGTGCCGTTCGCCGCCTCCGCCGGAACCTCGTTCGCCGCCCCTTCCGCCACGTACCGGCTGCAGCTGACCCCCGACTTCCCGTTCGCCGCCGCCGAGGCCGCCGTGCCCTATCTGGCGCGGCTCGGTGTCTCGCATCTGCATCTGTCGCCGGTGCTCGAGGCCGTGCCGGGATCGCTGCACGGCTATGACGTGACGGATCATTCCCGGGTACGGGAGGAACTGGGCGGCGAGGACGGGCTGCGGGCCTTGTCGGCGACCGCGCGGGCGCAGGGCCTCGGCCTGGTCCTGGACATCGTGCCCAACCACATGGCCGCGTCCGCCCGCCACAATCGCGCCCTGTGGGAGGTCCTGAAGGACGGCCCGCAGTCGCCGTACGCCCGCTGGTTCGACATCGACTGGCAGGCGGGCGGCGGTCAGGTGCTGCTGCCGGTGCTCGGCGGCCGGGTCGGGCGGGAGCTCGCGGACTTACGGGTGGACGGTGGCGTCCTGCGCTACCACGACCTGGAGTTCCCGCTCAGGGAAGGCACCGAGGACCGGCCGCTGCCCGAGCTGCTCGATGCGCAGTGGTACCGGCTCGCGTGGTGGCGGCTCGCGCGCACGGAGCTCAACTACCGCCGCTTCTTCACGATCTCCGATCTCATCGGGGTGCGGGTCGAGGACCCGGAGGTCTTCGACGCCACCCACGGCAAACTGCTCCAGCTGCTCGCCGAGGGCGTCGCGGAGGGCCTGCGCGTGGACCATCCCGACGGGCTCGCGGACCCCGGGGCGTATCTGCGGCGGCTGCACGAGGCGACGGGCGGACGCTGGACGGTCGTGGAGAAGATTCTCGCGGACGGTGAGCACCTGGAGGCGGGCTGGCCGGTCGCGGGCACGACCGGCTATGACGCGCTGCGGCATGTGGACGGGCTGTTCGTGGACCCCGCCGGCGCCGGTGAACTCCTGGGCCAGTACCGGCGGTTCACCGACGCTCCCGCCGACCGGGGCGGGCACTGGGAGGCGGCGGTGCGCCGGGCCGCGGACAAGGGGGGGACGCATGGACTGGCCGCCCGGGGCGGCCGTCTGGGGCGCGCGGTGCAGCGCTGCGCGACCACGCCCGGGCAGCGCGACCACGCGCCGTGGGCCCTGCGCACCGCGCTGCGCGAGCTCCTGGTGCGGATGCCGGTCTACCGTCCGTACGGGACCGGTGAGTCGGTACGCAGGGTGCTCACCGACGAGGCGGCCGCCGAGGCGCGCACCGCGTTCACCGTGCCCGATGAGGCCGACGCCGTCGACTGCGTACGGGAGTTGCTGCTCGATCCGGCCGGCGACGCCGCGCACACCGAGCTGCGGACACGGTTCGCGCAGACCGCTTCGGCGCTGCGCGCGAAGGCCGTCGAGGACACGGCCTGCTACCGCCACACCCCGCTGCTCTCCGCGGCGGAGGTCGGGGGCGATCCGGGGCGTCCGGCGATCGGTCCGGCCGAGTTCCATGGCTTCTGTACGCGGATGCAGCGCGACTGGCCGACGGGCGGCACCGCGCTCTCCACGCACGACACCAAACGCAGCGCCGATGTACGGCTGATCATCGCCCTGCTCTCCGAATGCCCGGACCGCTGGGCCGACTTGCTGGCCACCGTCACCGCCATGGCCGACGCGGCGCCCGCGCCCGACGCACAGCTGGCCTGGGCCGCCTGGCAGACGCTCTTCGGGATCGCCATCCCGCACCATGAGCGGATGCGGGCCGCCCTGCTCAAGCACGCGCGCGAGGCGGGTCTCTTCACGTCCTGGACGGAGCCCGATCCGGTGTACGAAGCGGCCGTCGAGGAATTCGTGGACGCCGGGCCGAGCGGGCCCGCGCTGTACATGGTCGCGGAGTTCGCCCGCCCGCTGTCGGACCACGCCTGCACGAACACGCTCGCCGCGGCCCTGATCCACCTGACGATGCCCGGGGTACCGGATCTGTATCAGGGCACGGAGCACCAGTATCTGGCGCTGGTGGACCCGGACAACCGGCGGCCGGTGACGTTCCAGGAGGACCGCTTCAAGGGGCCGGCCGTGGAGCGGGAGCGCTGGGATCTCGACCGGAAGAAGCTCTTCCTCACCATGACGGCCCTGCGGCTGCGGCGTGAACTCGTGGACTGTTACGGAGAGTTCGGCGGCTATGTGCCGCTCACCGCCGAAGGCCCCGCGGCCGAGCACTGCGTGGCCTTCGCGCGCACCGGGATCGCCTCGATGGCCATCACCGTCACGACCCGGCTTTCTCTGCGGCTCCTGGAGGCGGGCGGCTGGCGCGACACCGCACTGACCCTGCCGCCCGGGCGGTACGTGGACGCGCTCGCGTCCGACGAGCAGGTGCACGAAGGGCGGGTACGGCTGGCGGACGTGACCGGGCCGTGGGGGGTGGCGCTGCTCGTACCCCACACGTGACAGGTGCGCGGGCGGGCGCCTCTCACCGGGCGTGGACGGCGAGCACCTCCGTCACGGTCCGTACGAACGCACCGAGCACCCCGGCCGGCTCCGACCGTGTGAACACGGTCAGTTCACGCCGCCACGCCGGCTCCACCGACAGGACCGCACAGTCCTCGCCCACCGCTCCCCGTACGACATGGGCGGGCGCCGCCGCGATCCCGACGCCGGCCGCGGCCATCCGCACGGCCGTCGAGGTGTGCTCGGTCCATACGGCGGTACGAGGGGAGAAGCCGGCCTGTCCGCAGGCCCAGTCGAGGAAGCGCCGTCCGTGCACGACCGGTTCCATCGCGCACCGCACCCAGGCGAGGTCCGCCAGTTCGCCGAGCTCGACCTGGGTGCGGCCCGCCAGCCGGTCGTCGAAGGGCACGGCCAGGACGATCTCCTCCTCGCCCACGCCGGTGACGGCACCGGTCCAGTGGCCGGGCCGGGGACCGATCGCGAGGTCGGCGACGCCCCGTTCGACCTGCTCCTCCAGCTGCTCCGTCGTGCCGTACTCGTGCAGGAGCAGCCGTACGCCGGGGTGGGCGCGGTGCCAGCGGGCGAAGACCTCGGGCAGCAGGCCGACCGCGACGGCGTGCAGCGCGGCGATATGCAGCTCGCCGCCCTCCGCGCCGGCCGCCGCCCGGGCGGCGCGCTGGGCCTGGGCGGCGCTGCGGACGGCGAGTTCGGCGTGCGGCAGGAACGCCCGGCCCATCGGGGTCAGGCCCACGCCACGGGTCATCCGCTCCAGGAGCGCACCGCCCACCGACTTCTCCAGGGCCTTGATCTGGTGCGAGAGCGCGGGCTGGGTGACGTGCAGGAGCTCGGCGGCGCGGGTGAAGGACGACTCCTCCACCACCGTCAGGAAGTACTCCATCTGCCGAAGACTCATCGCCGACCACCCCCGCGCAGGAACCGCCGGCCCTCCCCATAAGCACCGTGCATGGATCCCACAAGAACATTGCCTTGGACGCGGATCAAGCCCCGGCAGCAGGCTATGGATCATGAACACCGCGACGGAAACACCCCAGGGCACGACGGCAGCACCCCAGGAAGCGGACGTCATCGTCATCGGCGGCGGCACCGGCGGCTACTCCACCGCACTGCGCGCCGCGCACCTCGGCCTCAGCGTCATCCTCGCCGAGCGCGACAAGGTCGGCGGCACCTGTCTGCACCGCGGCTGCATCCCCAGCAAGGCGATGCTGCACGCCGCCGAGCTCGTCGACTCGATCACGGAGGCGCGGGAGCGCTGGGGCCTCAAGGCGACCCTCGAGTCGGTGGACTGGGCGGCGCTCGTGGCGACCAGGGACGACATCGTGTCCCGCAACCACAAGGGCGTCGAGGCCCACCTCGGCCACGGAGGTGTCCATGTGGTGCGGGCGAGCGCCGAGTTGACCGGTCCGCGCACCGTGCGCGCCGGCGGCCGGACGTACACCGCGCGCCGCGGCGTCGTCCTGGCGACCGGTTCGCGGCCGCGTACGCTGCCGGGCCTCGAGCCGGACGGGCGGCGCGTGGTGACCAGCGACGACGCGCTGTTCGCGCCCGGACTTCCGCAGTCGGTGCTGATTCTCGGCGGGGGTGCGATCGGCGTCGAGTACGCCTCGTTCCACCGCTCCATGGGCGCCGAGGTCACCCTGATCGAGGCGGCCGACCGGCTCGTACCGCTGGAAGACGCCGATGTCAGCCGGCACTTGACGCGCGGCCTGAAGAAGCGCGGCATCGATGTGCAGACCGGTGCGCGCCTGGAAGGCGCCACCGTCCTCGACGACGGGGTACGCGCCACCGTCCGCACCCCCCGAGGTGAGCTGCGCACCCTCGAGGCCGAACGGCTCCTGATCGCCGTCGGCCGGGTCCCGGTCACCGACGGGCTGAACCTGGCGGCCGCCGGTCTGGTCACCGACGAGCGCGGTTTCGTCGCGCCCGCCGACTGGGACAGGCTCGAGACGTCCGTTCCCGGTATCCATGTCGTCGGTGATCTGCTGCCGCCGCCTTCGCTCGGCCTCGCGCACGCCTCGTTCGCCGAGGGGCTCCTGGTCGCCGAGACACTGGCCGGTCTGCCGTCACAGCCCGTCGACTACGCCGCCGTCCCCCGGGTCACGTACTCCGCACCGCAGACGGCCTCGGTCGGGCTCGGCGAGGCCGAGGCGCGGGCGCGCGGGCACGAAGTCGAGGTGAACACCCTGCCGTTGACGGCCGTGGCCAAGGGCATGGTGCACGGGCAGGGCGGCATGGTGAAGGTCGTGGCCGTCCGGGGAGGCGGGCAGGTGCTCGGAGTCCACCTGGTCGGACCGCATGTCTCGGAGATGATCGCGGAGAGCCAGCTGATCGTGGGCTGGGACGCCGAACCCGCTGATGTGGCCCGGCACATCCACGCCCATCCGACCCTCTCCGAAGCGGTCGGCGAAGCCTTCCTCACCCTCGCCGGACGCGGTCTGCATCAGCAGTAGGCACTCGGTGCCCCGGACGGTTCTCGGCCACCTTGACAGCAGGGTCGGCACATGGGGTACTGCGGGTGCGCACGCCGGGCGGACCAGGGCCCGTCCGGCGGATCAGGCCTGGTGCACGGTGGCCTGACAGTAGGCCTGCTCCGCCGGACAGGCCCACAACGGGGGTGAGTCACCTGACGGAACAGCACTACCCCAGCGTCAATGAACTCGTCCTGTCCGCCCGGGTGCTGGCGGCTGAGCAGCCCTGGCTGTGCCGACTGCGCCGCGTCGGCACCTCGCGGGCCGGACGCCCGTTGCACCTGCTCTCGGTGGGCCATGCGACCCGTGCGGTGCTCGTGGTGGCGGGAGCGCACTCCAACGAACCGGTCGGCGGCCCCACGGCGCTGCACCTGGCCCGTCAGGTCGCCGCCGACCCCCGGCTGCGCACCCACACCTCCTGGCACTTCCTGCTCTGCGCCGACCCGGACGGGGCGAGTCTGCACCGTTCCCGCACACCGGCCTCGCTGCTCGACTACCACCGGCACTTCTTCCGGCCGGCCGGGCCCGAGCAGCCCGAGTGGGCGCCGTCGGTGCTCCCGCCGGACCAGCTGCCGCCCGAGGCGCGCACCCTGCTGCGGCTGATCGACGAGCTGCAGCCGTATCTGCAGGTGTCGCTGCACGGCACCGATCTGGGCGGCACCTGGGTGCAGTTGACCCGGGAGATACCGGGGCTCGCCGAGCCGTTCGCGAAGTCCGCCGCGCAGCTGCACATCCCGATCGAGACCGGGACCTCGGACGCGGCCGGCTGGCCGGTCACCGGCCCCGGGGTGCATGTGATGCCGCAGCCCGGGTCCGACGTGCCCTTCCCGAGTCTGCCGGAGGACGTGACCCGCTCCACCTGGTACCACGCCCACCGCTACGGCGGGCTCACCGCGATCGTCGAAGTGCCCATGTGGGCCAGCGATCTCGTCGACGACACGCATGCCCACCCCGATCCGGGAGCGGCCCTGCAGCATGTGTCACGGCGGCTGCGAGCCCAGGCCGCGCAGGTGGAGCAGGTGCTGTCCCGCGCCAGGACGGCCGAGCGGTACGCGGCCGCCCAAACGGATGCCGGCGGCCCGCTGGAGCCGCCCCACCCGCTGGCGCCGCTGCTGCGGGCCACCCGCTGGGCGCTCGACCTCGTGCCGGGCCTGGCCGACGACTGGCTCCTTCCCCCGCCCGCCGACGCCACCATGACGTATGTCTCCAGCATCGACGCCTTCGGCCGGCGCCTTCCGCTGCGGGCCGCCGCGATGCTCCTGAGGGTCCTGAAGGCGGCCGGCGATCCCACGGCGCCGGAGCTCGACCGCCTGGTGACGCGCTGGTGCGAGGAGTTCGCGACGGCGTTCCGCGCGCGGTGGGTGCCGCTCGAGCACCAAGTCGAGCACCAGGCGCGCACCGTGCTCACCGCGGCGCAGTACGCGCGGGTGGCCGCGGATGCCGCGTAGGGCACACGGCAAACGGCACAGGGCATAGGGCATAGGGCAGAGAGCAGGGGCAGGGCAGGTAGCAGGAGCAGGGCAGGGAGCAGGGGCAGGGCAGGGCAGGTAGCAGGAGCAGGGCAGGGAGCAGGGGCAGGGCAGGGCAGGGCATACGAAAGCGGGCTGCACGCATGCGTACAGCCCGCTCGGTCATGCCGGGGAGTTACTCGGCGAGCCGGAAGACCTTGCCGGTCGCCGCGCCCATCACACAGTCGTTGGAGAAGCTCTTCGCGTAGATACGGCGGGTGCCGTCCCACATGCCGTACGCGACCGCCGTGACCGGCTTGTAGATCATCGGGCAGGCGACGTCCTGCGGCTTGATGGCGCCGATCTCGCCCTTGGCCTTGGTCAGCGCGCGGCAGGCGGCGCCCGCGTTCGGGTGGCCGTTGCCCTTGCCGGGCGGGCAGCGAAGCAGGCGGCCCTGCAGATCGCCGAAGGCGCCGTCGCCCTCCATCACGCCGAGGTACATCCAGTTGCCCGGCAGCGCACGGACCGTGGCCTGGCGCTCGGTGTCGTGGTCGGCGCCGGAGGACGCCGAGGCGCCGCCCGCGCCGCCGACGAGGAGTGCGCCCGCGGCCACCGCCGCGAACAGGCCCTTGCTTGCGGTCTTCATGATCGTCATGGGGCATGCATCGGCACACAGGACCCTCGCGATCACCCCCACTCACTCGAACGGGAGCTGCAGAAAGGGTTTGGTGTGCGCCGGTTGGCCCTCTCGCGCCTACTGCGCCGCCAGCCGGAACCGCATCGATCCGAACGCGATGTGATCGCCCTCGCGCACCACCGTCGCACCCACGACCCGGCGTCCGTTGACGGAGGTCCCGTTGGTGGAGCCGAGGTCGCGCAGGACCCAGATACCGCCCTGGAGAACCAGTTCGGCGTGGCTGCGCGAGACCGTCTCGTGGCTGAGCCGCAGCCCGTTGGCGGGATCGCGGCCGATCCGCAGAGGCTGCGGCATCCCCTGCCCGAAGCCTGTCGGAGAGCTGGGAGAAGGCCCGGGCAGCGGAAGCAGCAGCTTCGGCAGCCGTTCGGCCTCCCATGCGCGGCGCATCCGCACGGTGAACGCGGAGACGGCACCGATCGCGCCCGTCAGGGCGTTGGCCATCCGGCCGCCCTCGGCGGTGGGCAGATCGGCGGTGAGCCGGGCCAGTTCATGCGGGCGGCGGGCCACCAGCGCGAGCTCCATCCGGCGCACGAAGGTGTCGTGCGAAAGCCTCCCCTGGGCCACGCCGTCGCGCAGCGCGGCAAGCACCTCGTCACGCTCGGCGTCCGACACCCGTGCGGGATAGGTCGGGAACTCGAAGGAGGACGTCACGTACGTGATTGTCGGCCAGCGGGCCGTGGGTGTCCAGAAAACCGCTGATCCAAGGGCCAGTTCAGCGGGGCCGCCATGGCCCCGCCCAAACCCGTGGACAGATCACGTACGGCGAACCTAGTCTCGTACCGACGCCACGGATGAAGGAAGGGAGGCGAGTGCGATGACGTACGCGATTCATGCGAGCTCCGCCCGCCGCTCCCGCCGCGACCGCACAGCGTCCCGGTCCTGAAGGACCGCGTCCGGCCGGGAGGGTGAGCGATCGGATCCATCACCTCCGGAAGGAAATCCATGACCGAGCTGGTCATCCGCGCGCTCACCGAGAGCGACGCCGCTTTGTTCGACACCCTTGACGATCCCGGCCTGGTGGGCCGCGCCATCGCGGGCATCGAGTACGCCACGTTCGCCGAAGGCGGCGACTACCGCCCCGACTGGACCTATGTGGCCCTGCGCGACGACCGCGTCGTGGCCCGCGCTGCCTGGTGGGGTGCCGAGGGCGACGAGACACCGGTCCTGTTCAACTGGTTCGACTTCGCCGAAGGCGAGCAGGACGCGGGCACCGAACTGCTGCGCCGTGCGCCCTTCGACGTCGAGTACGAGCTGATGCTCCCGCCCGACTGGCGCGAGCGCCCCGAGACGCTTGCCGCGGGACAGACGCGGATCGCGGCGGCCGAGGCCGCCGGCATGAGGATGCTCGTGGAGCGCTATCACTACCGGTGGACCACGGAGTGCGGCCTGCCGCCGCGTCCGGACCGGCTGACGTTCCGCGAGGAGCGCGACGACGCCGTGCTCTTCGGCGTCCTGCGCCGTATCCACTCGGCGACGCTGGACGCCCATGCGCTGCGCTCGGCCGCCGAGCACGATCTCGACAAGGCGGCGCAGGAGGAGCTGGACTACATCCACTGGTGCCCCGAGGCCTGGCCGCAGCTCGCGTACGACGCCGAGGGCGAGCTGGTCGGGATGCATCTGCCGGTCCGTATCCCGTCCGGTTTCGCGGCCGGGTTCATCGGCGTGCTGCCCGAGCAGCGCGGGCACGGGTACGCCTTCGATCTGCTCGCCGAGTGCACCCACTTCCTGGTGGACAAGGGCGCGACGGTCGTCGTGGGGGCCACCGACGAAGGGAACTTCCCGATGGCCGCTCACTTCGCCAAGGTGGGGTACCCGATGGTGCAGAAGCGGATCAACCTCGTGTGAGGCCTTGCGGTCGCCAACCACGTCCCTAGGGTCGTGGGGCGGGTCCGGCACACGCTTTTGGACGTTGTGTGCCGGACCCGCGAAAACCCCCGGCATCACGATCATTTGTGCAGCACGATGGTTCCCGCGCGACATACGAGGTGTGCGACGACGAGGGGGAATCGTCCGTGCTGTTCGAGGTGTGGGCACCCGATGCCCAGCAGGTGACGCTGCGACTCAAGGGCGTCGAGCGGACGTTGGACCCGGATCCGACCCGTGCGGGCTGGTGGATCACCGAGTCCGAGGCGTCCGACGGCGACCGCTACGGGTTCTGCCTCGACGGCGGGCCGCTGCTTCCCGACCCGCGCTCGCGCCGCCTGCCCGGCGGCCCGGCCGGCCTGTGCGCGGTCGTCGGCCCCGCCCCGGACACCCGGCGCCATGTCTGGCCCCGTCTCGGGATGCGCGACGCCGTGCTCTACGAGCTGCACACCGGCACGTACACCCGCGAGGGCACCCTCGACGCGGCGGCCGCCCGGCTCGGCCACCTCAAGCGGCTCGGGATCACGCATGTCCAGCTGATGCCGCTGTGCTCGTTCCCCGGCAGGCACGGCTGGGGTTACGACGGGGTGGCGCCGTGGGCGGTGCATGAGCCCTACGGCGGGCCCGAGGCGCTGAAGCGCTTTGTCGACGCGGCGCATGAGCTGGGCCTCGGTGTGGTCCTCGACGTGGTGCACAACCATCTCGGCCCGTCCGGCAACCATCTGCCCGCCTACGGCCCGTACTTCACAGAGACCCATCACACCCCGTGGGGTGCGGCGGTCAACCTGGACGCCCCGGGTTCGGACGAGGTGCGTGCGTACTTCCTTCAGAGCGCGCTCGCCTGGCTGCGCGACTACCGGCTCGACGGTCTGCGCCTGGACGCGGTGCACGCACTGCACGACTCCCGCGCGCTGCCCTTCCTCGAGGAACTGTCCACGGCGGTCGACGAGCTGGCCGCCGAGCTGGACCGCCCCCTGTTCCTGATCGCCGAGTCCGACCTCTGCGATCCACGCCTGATCACCCCGCGCGGTGAGGGCGGGCTCGGGCTCCACGCGCAGTGGAACGACGACTTCCACCACGCCCTGCACTGCACCCTGACCGGTGAATCCCAGGGCTACTACGCCGACTTCGCCGATGCTCCGCTCGCCGCGCTCGCCAAGACGCTGACGTCCGGCTTCTTCCACGACGGCACGTACTCCTCCTTCCGCGGCCGCACCCACGGCCGGCCCCTGGACCGCGCCCGCGTTCCGGCCTTCCGCCTTGTCGGCTACAGCCAGACCCACGACCAGATCGGCAACCGCGCGCTGGGTGACCGGCTTTCGGAGACCCTCTCCCCCGGCCTGCTCGCGTGCGCGGCGGCGCTGACGCTGACCGGGCCGTTCACGCCGATGCTCTTCATGGGCGAGGAGTGGGCGGCGTCCACGCCCTGGCAGTACTTCACGGACCATACGGACCCGGAGCTCGCCGAGGCCGTACGGACGGGCCGCAGAAGGGAGTTCGCGACCCACGGCTGGGCGGAGACTGCCACGCCGCGGCATACCGAGCACGTGCCGGACCCGCAGGACCCGGCGACCCGCGAGCGGTCCTGCCTCGACTGGTCGGAGCCGAGCACGGGCCACCACGCCCGCGTCCTGGCCTGGTACCAGGAGCTGGTGGCGCTGCGCCGTTCGCTGCCCGATCTGCAGGACCCGGATCTGGCGGCGCTGCGGGCCGCGTTCGACGAGCAGAGCCGCTGGCTGGCGCTGCGCCGCGGCGATCTGCGGATCGCGGTCAACTTCGGCAAGGAACCGGCGCGGATCCCGCTCCAGGGCGGGGCCTCGAGGGTGCTCGCGGCGTGGGAGCCGGTCGAGGCGCCGGGGGCGGACGGGGTCCTGGCGCTGCCGCCGGAGTCGTGTGTGCTGCTGGGGACCACGGGCCCGAGCTGACGGGAGCGGTGTGCGCGGGCTGATGCGACCTGTGCGCCCGTTCTGCCTCCCCATGCCCCTTCCCTCGTTCGGGTGACGGCCTCCGAACGACCGCCGGGTGAGGGGACTGCGGCGGAAGATCCACGCCATCACCGATGAGGTCATCGACACAGGCAAGTTCCACTACGGGCCGCAGACCCGGAACTTGGAGAAGGCCCTGCGGGATGCGTGGGGCGGTCACCCCGTGGCCACCACCTCGTGCACCCAGGCCCTGATGCTGTCCCTGCACGCCGCGGGCATCCGCCCCGGCGACGAAGTGATCGTGCTCTCGGCGACCTTCGCCGCCACGGCCTTCGCGGTGAGCGCCATGGGCGCCGTACCGGTGATCGTCGATGTTGCCGAACCCACCCTCACCCTGTGCCCCAAGGCGCTCGCGGACGCGGTCACCCGCCGCACCCGCGCCGTGATCCCGGTGCATCTGCACGGACATATGGCGGACATGCCCGCGATCAACGAAGTGGCCGCCCAGCACAAGCTCACCGTCATCGAGGACTGCGCGCAGGCTCCCGGCGCGAGCCTCGACGGCAAAGCCGCCGGTACCTGGGGTGACTTCGGCTGCTTCTCCTTCTGGGTGGGGAAGAACATCGGCGGTATCGACGACGCCGGCGCCGTGGTCACCAACAGTCCCGAACGCGCCGAGCAGGTGCGCCGGCTCACCAACATGGGACGTGACGGAAGGGATCGCCACACCCACCATCTGCGGGGCCACCGAGCCCGGCTCGGCGAGGTCAACGCCGGCATCCTCACCGAACAACTCGCCCTGCTGCCAAGCTGGATCGACCGGCGCAACGCGATCGCCCGGCGCTACACCTCGGCGTTCGCCGAGCTCCCGGTGACCACTCCGGTCGTCCAGGACGGCCATGTCCACGCCTTCTACAAATACGCCATCGGCTGCGAGGACATGACCGGCCTCACCGCCCACCTCTGCGCACAGGGCATCGAGGCCGAGCAGGTGTACCCGTACGTCCTGTCCGAGCAGCCGGCCTTCGAGGAGATCGAGCATCGCAGCCGCATCACGTCCAAGTCCGACCCGGCCAAGCGGCGGCTGTGCCTGCCCGCCTATCCGGAGCTCACCGACGCCGAGGTGACGCGTATCGCCGAGGCCGTCACGTCGTTCTTCGCGCCGCGCTGATCCGACGCGTGGAACGACCGCGGCACGGGTCCGATCGCGGGTAGTAGGCAACCCCGCACAGAGGCGGCCCGGAGCCATTGGACCTGGCTCCGGGCC